>CABUWG010000001.1 GCA_902495305.1 uncultured Pseudomonadota bacterium
AAGGAGAGGGAAGGAGAGGGAAGGAGAGGGAAGGAGAGGGAAGGAGAGGGAAGGAGAGGGAAGGAGAGAAAGACCCCTCTGATGAGAAAATACATAAGAGTGTATCAAAGGGAGATAAAATTAAATAGAAAATAAAAATATAAAAAAAAGAAAGAAAAAGTTTTTTATTTGATGTTCCAAATCTCTTGATAAACCTTTTCATACCCCTGATCATGCGCAGCGCCGTCAACCACAATCACCGGTGCGGTATCTCCGACAAATTCCTTAATAAGGGCCGGCGGCATAACCTTGTCTTCGCTTCCGGCATAATGAACCTGCGGAAAAGCGGCAAATTGCCGGCGATAACTTTCCAGATTGAGAGATTCGTTCAAAGACGGAAGGTGATGATATTGCGTCCATGCCAAATGATCCAGATTTCCGCCAATTGTCACGATTTTTTTGATACGAAGACCGGGTTTGGCCGCGGCAGCCAGTCCGGCAATCTGTGCACCGCCCGAAAATCCGATAAGAATAACCTCACGCCCGCCGGCAATCTCTTTAATAGCCTGATATTCTGCATTGAGAACCTCCGGCGCAAAACGTGCCGTTGTCCAGTGCCGCTGTGAGCAAATGCCGCTTTTTATATATTGGCACGGCCGCGCCAGATAAACAACATTAGGCGATGAATCGCCAAAGGCCAGCTCCCTGACCAGCCTGCCGTGGGGTGTCGGATCCTGACTTGGCTGCCCGTGAGCGTTAAAGGCATGGCCGTCACCTTCAATATAAAACTTCACCGGCGCCTTGTCGTCAGTCAGCTTTTGCCAGCTTGCCAGCTCAAAATCACGGGTTTGAACGATTCTGTAATGATAGGAATCGGGAATGTCAACGGAATTGCAACCAATAATCTGCAAGCTAAGACAGCTCAGAACAATAAACTTGTAAAAATTCAACAAAAAATTTCCCCTTTGTTACAGTTATGTTAATTATGCCGTCAAAAGGCCGTGATTTCCTTGAGAAGATTTTATAATCATTATAGAATAAAAGTAAAGAGGGGATAAACTCATCTGGAGCAAAACAATGTCAGAAGATGTTCAAAATATTTCAGCCGGAGGCTACAGCCTGGTTTTTCAGGGCGGCAGAAATATTCTGTTGTCCGGCGACGGCAGCAGTTATGAACTGACTTTGGCAGAAGTTCAGGCAATCAAAAACGTGCGTGCCGAAGACTTTGAAAAAATCTCCGCAGCCTATAACCGTTCTTTGTCAGAACTAAAAACCCGTAAAGAAATTTTGAGCCTTGCGGTGTCCTCTTACAATTTCATTCAGCACAACGAAGCGGCGGTTAGAGAAGTTGATGCCGTCGTGCAAAACTTCGCCGCTTCGTTTTTCTCTTTTATCCGCCGCAATCCGAAAAAAGCCGGACATTATATTTCGTCGCTTGAAGACATGATTTTTGCCGCCACAAGGGGCGAAGCCCTGAAAAAAGGCAATGCTTTCGGAACGCTTGGCGGCTGGCAGAAATTTGTCAGATATTTTAGAAAGAATATCGGCGAAGAAAATATCAGAAAACAGGCCAAGGCTTTCTGGCGTAACATTTCGCTCAATCAGGAACTCTACAGCGATTATATTTGCGGCGGCGGCGTGTCTTTTGAGGGTGTTGTGGCAGCTTCGGCTGCCAACTGCCGTCAGAAACAAGAATGCCTGCTGACACAGAAAGAAAGCATGGAAACCGCCCGCAGACAAAAAGATGCGGCTCAGAAACAGGCCGGAATTCTGGCTTTGCAAAACCTTCTGGCCGGACGCTTGTATGCCGATAACAAGCCTGTTGCAACCGCACCGGCCGGCAATGTGATTGATTTTCCCAAAGCCGTACAGGAAATCAGAAGAATTGTCAGAATTGAAGATTTAGTCTTTATGAATGCATAAAACCAAAAAAATATAACCGGCGGTCACTGGGCAAGATGGCCGCTTTTTTATGCTTTTCATCTTGAATTTTGGAAAAAAAGGTTGATTTTCTCTGTAATTCCGATATACCTTAATGTCAGTTAAATTCTCAGAACAATAATCAATAAAAGGTGATATTTAAAATGAGCGATGAAGTAAGCATTCACAGACAGGGCCGCCTTAATAAGCTGAATACCCTGTTGGAAATGGGCTATAATCCGTATCCGTACAAGTTTTCTCCCAATGCTTTTGCCAAAGAATTGCAGGAGAAATATAAAGATTTGGAAAACGGCGCCCATACCGAAGACCGCGTGACAATCGCCGGCCGTGCCATGGCTGTCCGCAACGACGGCATGTTTATTGATGTCAAAGACAAAACCGGCACCATTCAGGCCTTTTGCCACAAATGTAATCTTGATGAAGCTAATCTGAAACTGCTCAAATGTCTTGATATCGGCGATATGGTCGGCATTACCGGCTTTATCCGCCGTACTCCGCGCGGAGAGCTTT
This sequence comes from uncultured Pseudomonadota bacterium, assembly GCA_902495305.1. Classification (GTDB taxonomy): domain Bacteria; phylum Pseudomonadota; class Alphaproteobacteria; order RF32; family CAG-239; genus MGBC133411. The sequence goes on from CABUWG010000001.1 coordinate 2,431, forward strand.
CGGTTGCCGCGGAAAAGTTTGATATCATTGCCAAAGCTCTGGAACCGCTGCCGGAAAAATTCCACGGCATGACCGACGTTGAAGCGCGTTATCGCCAGCGTTATGTTGATATGGTTATTAATGATGAAGCCAAAGAAGTGCTGATTACCCGTTGCAAAATTATCTCCGCCGTGCGTGAATATTTCAGCAATAACGGATTTTTGGAAGTTGAAACCCCGACCCTGCACCCGATTATGGGCGGAGCTTCGGCCAAACCTTTCGTCACGCACTACAATGCTCTGGATAATGACTTTTATCTGCGCGTTGCGCCGGAACTTTATCTGAAAAAACTCATTGTCGGCGGTATGGATCGTGTTTTTGAAATCGGCAAAAACTTCCGTAATGAAGGAATTGATAAAAACCATAATCCGGAATTTACGGCTCTGGAAGCCTATATGGCCTATGCCGATTATCACGACGGTGCCGAGCTGGTTTCGGGCGTTGTCCGCCATGTTGCCAGAAAAGTTTTCGGTAAAGAAGAATTTCAGGTCGGAGAGCATACGATTGACGTGTCCAAGCCTTTTGAAAAAATCTCAATGATTGATTTAATCAAACGCGAATGCGGGATCAACCTTTTAGATGCCAAGACGCTTGACGAAGCCAAAGCCATGGCCAAACAGGCCGGTGTAGACGCCGGTGACTGTGATTGCTGGGGCAAGGTTGTTGTTGCCGTCTTTGATGAAAAAGTCGAGCATAAACTGATCCAGCCGGTTCACGTTATGGATATGCCGCGCGACGTTTCGCCGCTGGCCAAAACACACCGCTCCGAACCGCGGCTGGTTGAACACTTTGATACTTATATGGCCGGCATGGAAATCGGCTGCGCCTATTCCGAATTGTCAAATCCGCTGGAGCAGAGAGAACGTTTTGAGGCTCAGGTCAAAGCCCGCGAAAATGGCGACGACGAGGCTCAGATGATGGATGAAAGCTTCCTTGACGCTCTTGATCACGGTTTTGTACCGACCACCGGACTGGGAATGGGAATGGATCGTCTGGCCAAAATAATGACCAACTCGGCCACCTTGCGCGATGTCATCTTGTTCCCGACGCTGCGGCCTCGGAAATAAACCGGTTATAAAAAATCCCGAAATTTTTCGGGATTTTTTTATTACTCTTAAAAGATATGTAATTTTTTATGTAAAACTTAAAGAATTCTTTTGCCATTTTCATATAAGTCGTTTAAGGTACAATTGTAAATTGAGTATCAGGATGCGGCGTAATGATAAGTAAAAAAGAAATTCAAAAATTGGAGGGGGTACTCTATCTTCATGCTTTGTCAAAAAGCAATTCCAAGCGGGAAGTTGCAGATAAGCTTGGGATATCAATTGATACCTTAAACAAATATATCTCCGATTTGGAAAGTGACTTAAAAACTATTTTCTTTACCAGCAGCGGCCGCGGAACGACTGTCACGCCGGAAGGCGAGCGCCTGCTGAAGATGTCGGAACAAATCATCAAGCTGGTCAAAAGCCTGAGCGTTTTTGAAGATATGGCCAGCAACTGCAAAGGAACCGTCAGGTTGTCAATGCCGGATACCATCGCCTGTTATTTGGGAATGGCCAATATGGTTGATTTTTATCGGGAATTTCCGGATATCAATGTTGAAACCAAAATTCAAAACCAGCTTCCTGATATGCGCAATCTTGAGGCGGATATCGGCCTGTCTTTTGAGCCGCCGATGGATGATGATTTGGTTTTGGTCGCTGCCAAAGATGTTCCCTGTGCGCTTTATGCTTCAAAAGGCTATATACAAAAATACGGAATGCCTAAAGATTATAATGACTTGGTAGAAAATCACCGGATATGCAACAAAGATACCAGTGAGTATTATATTCCCGGCTGGCGCGATGTTTTAGACGCGGCGCCGCATGTGGTCTGCCGCAACAATTCGGTTTTTTCTTTTCGGGCGGCCGTGGAAAATGGCATTGGTATTGGTGTTTGTTTTAAATATTTTGGCGAAAACGGTTTGGTAAAAATTGATACGGTACGTAATTTTGATACGCATTTTAAAATATTTTTGATAGCGCATAAGGATACCAAAGACGTGCCGCGCATTCGTTCTATGTTGGAATACCTTAAAAAATTGTTCCAAAATATTCATGAGGATTATTAAAAAACGAATCGAATTTGATTAATTATAATATGAAAAGCAAGTATAATTTTTTTCAGAAGGATAGAAAACATATAACATATTATGTAAACACTTGCTTTTTTATTATAAAACCACTTTCAGTTTAAAATTTTGTTGCTTTTAAAAATTTTTTACATTATAGTTAATTTGTCTATATTATTGTACAAAATTTAAAAGATTTAATCATCACGTTTAATCATTAACTGAGAGTGGAGAATGTTTAGCAAAAAAGAAATGGCTACTTTTAATGCCTTGTACTATCTTTATGCAATTTCACAAAGCAATTCAAAAAGAGAAGTCGCTGATTTATTAGGCACTTCTGTCGACACCATCAACAAATACATATCAGATATTGAAAGTGTTCTCAAGGTTAACCTTTTGAGCAGCAACGGCAGAGGGACAGCCCTTACGCCGGAGGGAATGTATTATACCAAAATCGCAGAAAACATCGTTTTGTCATTACGCAAGATGAGCAATGCGGAAAATTATTTAAGTCTGGCCAATCATCCCTTAAAAATTTCTATGCCTGATATGATCTCTTATGATTTTGGAGAGAATAATATCAACGCTTTTATCAAATCCAACCCTGATGTTAATATTGTAACAGAAATAGAAGACCGTCCGGATGCCAAGGCTGACATTTGTCTTTCACTGTATCCGTTAAAAGACGGCAGTTGGGAGAAAATTGCAGAAAAGAATATTCCCTGCGGATTATACGCTTCGGAAAATTATCTGAAAAAGTATGGTATGCCGAAAAATTATGATGATTTGATAAAAAGACATCGTATCTGTCACAAAAATTCCAGTGAGTACTACATTCCGGGTTGGGGAGAGGTTTTGAGGACTTCTCCCTTCATTGTATTGCGGAGTGATTCCACCTTTTCACACTATTCGGCAATCACAAGCGGTGTCGGAATAGGGATATGTTCTCGTGATTACGGAGGGCGCGACCTCATCAGAATAAACACGGTTCCCAATTTTGACACCACCTACAAAATATACTTAAACGTCCGCAAAGATGTTTTGACAACCCCGCAACTCAAAGCCTTTCTCGAATTTTCGAAAGGCTTTTTTAACGGCCAAAATCAACTGCGGTATTCCGAACTGGTTAAAAAGAAAATGTCACGATAAAAACAAAACCCCGTCCTTGTGGGTAATTATTTTTTTATTGGCAAAGAAAAGACTTTAAGGCACAATAAAGCATAAACAATGTTATCTGTGAGGAGAAAAAAATGGAACTGGAGCTTTGGCAGTCTCTTTCAATAGCCGGCTTGGTGCTGTTGATTGTAGAAATCCTGACGCCGACCATGTTTTTTATAAATCTGGCGCTGGCCTGCTTTGTAACGGCCGGCGTCTCGGTTTATTTTGCCAGCCTGAACATTCTTGTTCCGGTCTGGGTTGTTTCGTCAGCCGTCTTTTTGTGGCTGCTCAAACCGCTGCAAAACCGTAATAAGGTCAGTGCCGGTACCGGAATGGACAAGTATGTCGGCCAAAAAGCCCGCGTGATTGAGGCCATAGACGATGACGGCGGTGTGATTTCGATTTTTGATGAACGCTGGAACGCCCGTAGTGAAAGCGGCGAAAAATTTGCCGTCGGAAGCAAAGTGTATATCACACGCAATGAAAATTTAACCATGTTTGTAAGAAAGGAAAAGTAAAATGTTATGGTGGGTATTAGTAGCGCTGGTTGTTATATATGTCCTGAAAGGCATTATCGTCATCCAGCAGGCAGAGGCCGTTATTGTCGAGCGCCTCGGAAAATTTGAAAAAGAACTGTCTCCGGGGCTGAATTTTATTTTTCCGATTCTGGAAGCGCCGCGGGCGATTGCTTGGAAAATAACTCAAAAATTGCCAAACGGCGACAGCTATTCTTATATTAAAGATCGGATCAAAATAGATTTGCGTGAGTCTGTATATGATTTCCCGCGCCAGAACGTTATTACAAAAGACAACGTAACCATCAGCATCAACGCGCTGCTCTATTTTCAGATTGTAAATGCCAAGAGCGCGGTTTATGAGATTCAAAATCTGCCGGAAGCCATTGAAAAACTGACCCAGACAACCCTGCGTAACCTCGTTGGCGCAATTGATTTGGACGAGACTTTGGTTTCTCGTGATAAAATCAATCATGAACTGCGGGCAATTTTGGACGAAGCCACCAATAAATGGGGCGTCAAAGTCAACCGCGTTGAACTGCAGGATATTATCCCGCCGGCAGACATCCAGCAGGCTATGGAAAAACAAATGAAGGCCGAACGTGAACGCCGTGCCGCCATTTTGGAAGCAGAGGGCCTGAAGAAGTCTGCAATCTTAAAAGCCGAAGGTCAGAAAGAAGCGGAGATTAACCGCGCCGAAGGTGAAAAACAATCAGCCATCCTGCGGGCGGAGGGAACAGCCGAGGCTCGGGTCAAAAATGCCAACGCCGAGGCCGAAGCCATCCGTGCCGTCAGCGAGGCGATTGCCGCTAAAGGCCAGCCGGATAAATACCTGATTGCCATGAAGTATCTGGAAACGCTGAAATCCATTACCGAAGGCGAAAATAATAAGGTTGTCTATATGCCTTACGAGGCCACCGGTATCTTGAGTTCGATTGACGGGATTAAACAAATGCTGGAGAGCGGTAATGAAAAAACGCCGAAGAAATCGGCATAAAAATTAAGGCCTTCTTATGAAGGCCTTTTTTATTTTACCGGTCGGTGTCAGAAAATTCCTCTCTGATAAGTTGGGAGCTTGATTGTTTCAAAGTCAATAACTTCGCTGCCCATCACCAGCGGCGACATGCTGATATTAAGATTCTGCCGGTAAACCTGATTGTCAAAATCAAATTTCAGATAAGTAATTCCTTCATACCATGCCGTTTCGGTAACTTCACTCAGCTTGTCAGATTTCTCAAGTTTGTCTTTTTTCAAAACCCCCGGAATACAAACATAAGTGTCCTGATAGTTCTTCAATGCAATCGGCTTGCAAGACATAAAATGCTTTTCCTGATCATAAACAATGGTAAAACGGCCGTCTTTATTTTCTTCATCCGGATTGATTTTGATAATATTGATATTTCCCGAGAAAATGTCTTGTCCGCTTTTATCCTGAGCCGGATGCCATGTGCCGTATATGCTGTTACGGGACTGATAATAACAATAAATGCCTGTCGCCATGCCGATAACCATAACAGTTGCAACGGCAGAAATAAACAAAGTAGATTTTTTCATAATTTTTTCCTGACGTTAATTTCCGATAAGTTGTATCTTGCCAAATTCTAATATTATAATCAAGCTAAATTTTCTACTCAGCCGGCGTAGAGCTGTGCAAAGGCGAAACAGACCCTCGGTCGGAAAGATGAAAGCGGCTGCTGAACAATTTGAGGTGATTCTGCCAGTATTTGTTTTTCAGCTTTCGGATGGTCAGCCAATATCCGGTGTCAACAACCAGAGCCGCGCCGACCCAGGCAATCGGGCTGGCGTAGCAAATGCCGATATAGCCAAGCTGCTTGGCCAGATAAATAGCCGCCAATGACCGCATAAGCAGTTCGACAATGCTTGCCAGCAGCGGAATTTGAGCACGCCCCATTCCTTGCAGCGCGTTGCGGAAAATAAAAATCTGTCCCAGAAAAAAGTAAAATAAGGTTGAGATATTCAGATAGTCTTTGGCGGTGTTAATAATGTTCGGATTTTCCTCGTCAAGAAAAATCTGAATCATATTTTCGCCGCCATACCGGACGGTCAGGGCAATAAATATGCTGAACCCCAAAGAAATCAGCGAGCAGATAAAAACGCCCCGCCGGATGCGCGAAATCATGCCTGCGCCATAATTTTGTGCCGTATAAGTCGCAACCGCCAGACCCAAAGCAATCAAAGGCTGGGTAGCAAGCTGTTCAATCCGTAAAGCCGATGTAAAAGCAGCAATCACTTCCGGCCCGAAGGAATTGCAAACGCTCTGGATAATCATCAGCCCCAAGGCAATAATTGAGAACTGCACGGACATCGGAACGGCAATGTCCAAATGCTTTTTAAAAGTCGCAAAATCAAGCTTCCAGTCTTTGCGCGTCAAATGCAAAATCGGAAATTTTTTGCCGATATAAAAAATGCAGGCCGCAACAGAAACCGAGATGGCCGCAATCGTCCCCAGTGCCGATCCGACGACGCCGAGCTTGAAAACATATATAAAAAGCAGGTTGAGCAGAATGTTCAAAATCGAAGAAAAAATTAAAAAATACAAAGGAGTCCGGCTGTCGCCCAAAGCCCGCATAAAAAAGGAAAGCAGATTATATCCGACAATCAGAACCAAACCGCCGCATAAGACGCGGATAAATAGAACCGCTTCCGGTAAAATCTCCTGCGGAACATTCATAATCTGAAGAAGCGGCGCCATATAAAGCTGCATGACAATTGTCATCAGCAGACTCAAAACCATGCTGGCAACCAGACTGTGAACCACGGATTTTCTGACGCCGGCTTCATTCTTGGCGCCGAATTCCTGCGCCGTAATAACCGTCAGGCCGCCGGTAAAACCCAGTGTAATCAGCAGCAGAACAAAATAAACCGGAGCCGAGGCGCCGACCGCGGCCAGAGCATTTACGCCGATAAGCCGCCCGACAATAATAATGTCGGAAATATTATACAGCTGCTGAAAAACATTCCCGATTAACAAGGGAATGGCAAATTTAACAATAAGCTTTGTCGGGTTGCCCGATGTCATGTCCTGAATCATGTCTAACCTCTTTTACAAACCAACAGAATGTATGATACCGCCGGAAAAATGTAAAGCCTAAATAATAAAAATTTTATAAATATGGTGGAAAAACATTAAATTATAATTATATAACAAACAGAAAAATTAAAAAAAGGAGAAAATTATGGTCGCTAAAGATATTGAAATTCGGAAAACTGCCGGTATTTGGCATTTGATTGCCGGCATACTGATGGCGCTGCTCGGGGTGTTTATCTGGCTGAATCCGGCTGCTACGCTGTTGGCTCTCGCTCTTTATATCGGTATTGTTTTTATTGTGGTCGGCGCCGGATATTTTGCCGCCTCTTTTTCTTTCCGCTCGGGGTGGTATCTGTTGGTAGGAATACTGGACATTCTGGTCGGCATTGTTTTTGTCAGCAATTTAGGCGTGAGCGCTGCCAGCCTGCCGATAATCTTTGCAATCTGGTGTCTGGCTGTTGGCGCGATTCAGGTTGCATCAGCTTTTCAGCTGCGTTCGGAAGGGTTTCCCTGGGGCTGGAGTTTAAGCGTCGGCCTGTTGGGTATTGTGTTCGGTTTCCTGATTCTGGCATATCCTGCTTTGGGAGCTCTGACCATAACCGCTTTAATGGGGGCTTATGTTATGCTTTACGGCCTTGTTGAAGTGGCGGAATATTTTTATACCAAAAGGGTAATTGTGCAATAATGTGTTGTACTGAAGAAAAAACGGCTCAGACGAGCCGTTTTTTTATGGAATTATTTCTATTTCCGTACCATTGGGAACCATGCGCCAGATTTCTTCAATCTCCTCGTCCGAAACCGCAATACAGCCGGCCGTCCAGTCTTTTTTCAAAAGTTTTTCGGCCCGAAGCTTGGAAAGAAGATTGGGCAGCCCGTGAATCATTATGTCACCGCCGGAAGAAACCCCGCGCTTTGCCGCCTGCGCTTTGTCTTTCGCATTCGGATAAGAAATCCGCAAAGACAAGTGATAGGCGCTTTTCGGATTTCTTCCGCTGATTTTGTACTTTCCTTCCGGCGTTTTGCCGTCACCTTCCTGCGTCTTATGCCCAACGGGATTCGGTCCGAGCCCGATGTGATACGAACGCAAAACTTCTCCTTTTTTCAGTAAGTAAAGTTTTCGTTCGGCTTTCTGCACCAAAACCTTATCGGCAGGTTCTTCCGGCAGAAACAACCGGCCGAAAGCCGGTGCCGCTAAAAACATAAATACAGCCAAAAACCGGAAAAAAGACATTAATCCTGCTCTTCCTCGTCTTTGTCCTCTCTGATTTTGAGCTGGGTTTTAACACGGGTAATCCGCATGCTTTCCACACCCAAAACCTCATAAACGCAATATTCGTCTTCTGCGATATCGCCGGCTTTAGGCTCTCTGCCGAGCAGTCCGAAGACGTAACCGCCGATAGTGCTTTCCTCATGCTCGCATTCCGGCAGCTTCATGCATTCATAGGCGTCTTCAATCAAAACCAGACCGTCAAATTCACAGGTTTTGTCATCAAGCTTTTTCACGGCCTCTTCTTTGGGAATGTCATGCTCATCCTGAATTTCGCCGACGAGTTCTTCCAAAATGTCTTCCATGGAGAGCATGCCGGCCGTTCCGCCGTATTCGTCAACGACAATGGCAAGGTGAATACGTTTGGTCATCATTTCATGCAAAATCTCGGAAATAGATTTGTTTTCCGGTACAAACAGAATATCGCGGCAGATTTTTTCCTGAATATTCTTGTCGTTTCCTTCGTCATAATGTTCCAGCAGGTCGCGAATATGTACCATTCCGACAATATTGTCTTTGTCATGGTTGCACAACGGATAGCGGGTATGGCGGTTTTCTTTGACAAATTTAATCATCTCGTCAAAACTGCAGCCTTTGTAAAGGCACTTCATATCCTGCCGCGGAATCATAATCTCATGGGCATAAATCTCGGAAAAATAAATGGCGTTTTGAATAATCTCGCCTTCGGTATCATCAATAATGCCGTCTTTTTGCGAGGCGTCAATAATCAGCTTAATCTCTTCTTCTGAGTGAGCTTCGTCCGTTTCGTTCGTGACTTTTACGCCTATAATTCTGAGGATAAGTGCGGTAACATGGTCAAAAACCCAGATAAACGGCGAAAAAATCATGTTAAAACGATAAAGCGTGTTGGCAATGCGCAAGACATATTTCTCGGTATGGATAATTGCCAGAGACTTCGGCACCAGCTCGCCGAGAACAACGTGCAAAAGCGTAATCAGGGAGAAAGCAATACCAAAGCTCAGGGAGTGCAGCAACACTTTGTTGTCGGCAAAAAATTCGCCGGTCAGATCTTCAATCAGATGAGAAACTGCCGGCTCGCCAATCCAACCCAGTCCGAGGGAGGCTAAAGTAATGCCAAGCTGAATGGCGCTGAGATAAGTGTTCAGGCGTTCCGTAATTTTTAAGGCCGTAACCGCACGCTTATCGCCGGCATGAGCCAGTTCTTCAAGTTTTGTGCGGCGGATTTTAACAATGGCAAATTCAGAAACGACAAAGAAAGCATTGGCAAAAACCAGAAAGAACACCAATGCGATGTTAATAATATAAATATAAGCAGGACTCATAGCTGTTTTATTTTATGACCTCGATACTATTAAAGAAAGCTGCATTTTATCGTGTATTCAACCTGTTGTCAATGCCGCAGATGAGGCAGCCTGATAAAATCAGTCAACACTGGCGCCGACGTCGCTGATTTGGCGCACAACTCTTTGCGGAAAAGGGATGTTGATATTGTTTTCCTTAAATTTTTCAATGATTTTTTCCCTGATGCGATAAGAAATGCCGCCGCTTTTGAAAACATCGTTGGTAAAGCAGTTGAGCTGAAAGTTCAGGCTGCTGTCGCCAAGGTCGGTAAATTGCAGCGACGGCGCCGGATTTTTCAAAACCTCCGGATCATCGGCGGCAATTTGCAGCAGCAGCTCTCTCACTTTTTTCAGATCGCTGTCGTAATCAACGCCGATTTTAATCTCCACCCGCGCCATTTTGCCGCCAAAGGTTTTGTTGACCAGACTGCTTGACAAGATTGTGGAATTGGGGATTAGAACGTTAGACTTGTTCCAGGTCTCAATTTCCGTCGCCCGCATGTTAATCTGCTTCACAATCCCCTCATACCCGTCAATAATGACCCAGTCGCCGATTCTGATCGGCCGCTCGAATAAAATCGTAAAGCCGGCCACCAGATTGCTGACGGTGTTCTGCAAACCCATACCGGCACCGAACGAAAGCGCGCCGGCCATAATGGCAATACTCTGAAAACTTCCGCCCATGACGGCAACGCTGACCACCAGAGAAAAGACAATGCCCAAAAAGCCCGTGGCCGAAATCAGGGAGTTTCTGGCGCCGGCAGACATGTCAATCTGGCTGAGCGTACCGGTGGCCATGCTTTCTTTGAGGTTGCGGAACAGCCATAAAGAAACAAAAAAGGTCAGAATGCCGAGCAAAATCGACGTTATGGAAATATGCAGGCCGCCGATGTTAAAGCCTTTCAAAAAGGCCTGAATTTGGCTGAGCAGAATATCTACCGAGGCGCCCCAAACCCCCAGCAAAACCAAAATTGTTGCCAGAGTCAAAACCGGCGTAAGCAGCAGCCCGAACCAAAAATTGACTTTGACACGGGTGCGCGACTGCAACCGCAGTATCTTAATCAGAAAGCGCCATTGCAAAAGCTGCCGGAAGAGGGCGCGCAACAGTTTTTGCAAAATATAGGCCGCGGCAATAACCAGTACCGAGATAATAAAACGGTTAATGACAAATTCCGAAAGCCGGATATAACCAAACAATGACGCGGCAAATGCGGCCAGCATGAAAAAAGAAATCGTCAGACTGATTTTGGAAGACGTGCTGAGGCCGGAAGCGTCTTCATTGGCAGGCTCGCTGTTGTCGTCGCTTTTGCCGGAAGTGTCTTCATTGTTGTTGTATAAGAATTTATAAGAAATAAAAATCACAAAGAAGGCCTTAACCGCATTGGCAAAAATCTTCAGCGAATATAATATATCAGTTTCCGTATTGAGGTTTTCTGCCAGATTCTGAAAAAAACTGACCAGACAAATTGCCGCGGAAGTATAAATCAGCGTAGAAGAGAGAGAAGCCGCCGAATTGTCTTTGATTTCAAAAATCCGCCATTGCGGATAAGCCGGCACCAGAGCCGTCTTGATAAAAGCCACGGCAATAAAAAAGTATAAGAGATAAAGTGCCGCCGTGTCTGTCATAATCCCGAAAGGCGTGCCGGCAAACAGCTTGTTGTTGTTTATCCAAAACATAAAAGACCCGATTAAGGCCGCCGGAATAATCCCGCGCGCCGTAAACATCCACGCCGCGGCTTTGACCTTTTGGCTGTAATTGGGATTAAGAACGTCATTATTGTACCCGTACCGCCCGCGGATAAAGCGGCGGATGTAGTTTGCCGCAAAATAGGCTGCCAGAATATAAACAAAGGCATAAATCAGGTTTGAGTTGGCCGATTTCTTTTCCTCGGCCGTCAGTTTCTGATACCAGCTGGACGGCGTTTTGGCCATGTCCCACGTAAACACGGCAAAATTATATAAAGACGAGCCAAAATCTTTGAGTTGAAAGATAGAACTCTGCTTGGTCAAAAGCTTGTCAAGGAGCTTTTTGTTTCGGAGTTTTACAATCATGCCTTTGATGTCGCCGATTTTGTTCAGCGCCAGATTCCCCTGTGCAATTGCGGTCTTGTATTCATCGGCCTGCTTGTTAAATTCGGCTCTCTGAGCGGCAATGGCCTTGGGCTCATTCCCTTCTGAAGGGGCAGCGCCCAAAGCGTCAAGCTTTTTCTGAACCTTGGCCAGATCCGCGGTATTTTGCAAATTTGCCTGTGTAATCTGGTTATACAGCTCATCCAGTTCCGCAAGCATCGGCACGGTTTCTTCCGGTGCGGTTTTGCTGCTGGTAAGCGTTTTGGTCATTTTATCAAGCTGCTTGTTGACGGCCGTATAATTCGGCGGCGGTGTTGCAACATCAGCGCCGGATGTTTGCGCCAGAACAGAATTGATTGAAAAAACAAAAGATAAAACAAATAAGCAAATTTTAAACATAAGCCTTACACTCCCTCAGCAAGAGAATATAAGCACGACATCAGCCTTATCAAGAGCCGGAGTTTTGAAAACTTTTGTTAAATTCCCGATTATTCGCCTGTGCCAGTTGAGTTAATTTGTTTTTTTGATTTTGTTTGGCGTAAGGAATTTCAAGATGTTCATCTTTATGCTCTATAAACCATGCCGCAAAACTGTTAGCAGATAACTTTTGTCCTGTTTTCTGGTATTCAAGATATTTTTTTTGCTGCTGTATTCTAAAATATTCTCTGAATGGAGCGTATTTTTTATCACGGCATTTAGCCCTGTTGACGGCATCATTTTTTTTTCGTAAAGAATATAAAATCTCTGCTGTGTTTTTTTTATTTTCTTCCCAGTTCTTTCGCTCATAATATAAAACGAGACTTGCTCAATTAAGAATTTGTTTTTTCAATAGTGAGAGATTATAATTCTTTTCTTGTTTGTAAAAAATAAAATCTAAAAGTTGTAAATCGATGTTTGATAGCAAGCAGGATGCATCTTGAAATAATTCTTCATCAACTCCCAAAGTCTGAGCAATCTTCAAAAGAGGCAAACAGAGAACATCAAGTTTAGTATTCTCAAATTTTTTCAATTCTTCTTCTGAAATTTGAGCCTTTTCAGCAAGGATACGGGACGGAACTCCCATATAACGACGAAAAATTTTTATTTTGTTCTCTTCACTGGAAATAATTTGATTCATAAGGTCTATGGGAAGACGAGACATAAATGTTTCTTTCTTAAAAGTTGGTATAATTTTGATATAGGAAATATTTTTTTTATTTGCAATTTTGCAAGTAATTGGTCATCATATTGGTAATATAAATACTTGGCAGAGGAGAGAAATGAAAAAATATGTAATAGTATTGACAACATTTTTGATGTTTACGAATAATCTTTGTTTTGCAGTTGAAAATACTAAGTTATTACTTGAAAAAACGGAAAAGAATATACTAAATGTCAACATTTTTTTGAGAATGAAAAGCAAAATTGTCAGGAAAGCTGGAGTATGAAATGCTATAATTATTTAATTTCATTAAACCAAAAAGCACAAGATTGTTACGTCAATGTTGCGAAAAATATTTTTGCGGAATTCTATGGGCAATCTGAAGAAAAAACGTCGGAAAAAATGGCTGAATATATCAAATTTATGTATGAGCAATATTTGTTTATTTATAGAGATACTAATTTTTGCAAAAAGAATAATTGTGGCATATCCCCATATTTGTATAGCGAATATGCCACAACTCATGCGGTGGAAGACTATGTCTTTAAGGCGCTGAAATCAGTAGAAACGCGTTAATAAATTTCAGAGGCATTTCCAGCCGTCCCATTTGCCGTTACACTGCCGGCATTCGTCTTCTTTCAGCTTTTGTTTGTCTTGCGGACATTTATAGCTGATATAATCGTGTTTTTTGATATAACGCTTACCGTGGCAAAATTGTTCATTCAGCTCTTGTCCGAAACTCATGTCGACCGGCGTCTCTTCGTCACAAGGCCAACACATAAAGCGCCAATCCATTAACGGCCGGTCTTCAGGGCATTTGATAACGCTTTTCCTTTGGTGTAGCCAATCATAACGGATTGTCCGGTTTGGGCAACGGTTACGGCATTCTTCATTTTGTTCGCAATCATAAGAAATCCGCACGGCCTCTGTTGTTTCGCAACATTTGCACTCCCCGAAAATCCCCTCAAAAGAAGGCCCCTCACAATCTTTTTCCGAAACAATCGGATAAAAGATGTAGGGTGAAAATCCTTTTTCATTCAACTTGCAATAAACATACGGAGTATCAATAGAAACCACGCGGTTAGGACAATGCTTCAGACAATTCTCAGGTGTTCCGACTTCAAATGTCTGGGGTGCCTGGCAGTCAAAACACTTACCGTTAACCCAAAAAACGCAGTCATTTTTTGCCCACGCTTCAAAAGTACCAAGACTAAAAATTATTCCAGCCAGTCCGAATATTTTATGTATTACACCTCCCATCTTTATCACTCCTTATGATAACAAAAATATTATTAAGCGTAATATTTCAAGTAATTACCAACCAAATGTAATAAGTAAAAAACATTTACTTGCATTTTAAGCCTTCCCATTTACCGTTACATTGACTGCATTCATCTTCTTTCAATTTTTGTTTATTTTGCGGACATTTATAGCTAATGTAACCGGAACCTCCGAGATAACGCTTTCCTTGGCAGAATTGTTCATTCAGCTCTTGTCCAAAACTCATGTTAATCGGTGTCTCTTCATCGCAAGACCAGCACATAAAACCCCAATCCATCAACGGCCGGTTTTCCGGACATTTGATAACGCTGTATCTTGATGTTACACCATTATAACGGATTGTCCGGTTTGGGCAGCGGTTACGACATTCTTTATCTTGCTCGCAATCATAAGAAATCCATACAGGTTTTCTTGTGTCACAAGAATAACATTCCCCCCCGCCATTTTCAAAATAATTTTCTTTCAGACAATTTTCTTTCGGAACTTCTGTGTCTTTATATTTGGAATAAGCATCCTTTATCCTTAAGTCACAATGGACGTGTTCATAGTTAAGAGAAACCACGCGGTTAGGACAATGTTTCAAACAATTCTCAGGCGTTCCGACTTCTAAAGTATGCGTTGTATAGCAGTCAAAACACTCGCCATTAACCAAAAAAACACAATCATCTGCCGCCCGTACTTCAAAAGCGCCGAAACAAAAAAGAATACCTCCAAGACAGGTAATCGTCCGTATCATATAATCCATTTTATTTTTTCCCCTTAGTAAAAGCGTCTGTATTAATTTCGGGATAAAAGTTTTTCATTGTCTCAATATTACGTTTTATTCCGGCACCGTTGCGCCAGGATTCTTTAGCCACTTGTTCCCAATTATTATTATGAATGGCGGCTCTCATATTTTTATATTTTGAAAACCGGCTTTGTCCCAAAGCATAACTCATATCCATCAGCGCTTTTTGTTGCCCTTCTGTATACTCCCTGAAATTCGGATATTGTTTTATTACAACATTGTAGGCATCTTTGTATTTTTCTCTCATTATACGATCATTTTCTTCTGGTGCAATGCGAATATTAGATTTATCTTCATAATAAGAAGCCGAAAAGTTGGGGCGATGGCTTCTTTTCAGTCTTGCCTCTTCATAAGCATATTCCTGCGGTGTGAGCAGCTTTCCCGTTTGGGCATGATAAGTTTTAACGCCTTTTGTCTGGTC
Source organism: uncultured Pseudomonadota bacterium (assembly GCA_902495305.1). Taxonomy (GTDB): domain Bacteria; phylum Pseudomonadota; class Alphaproteobacteria; order RF32; family CAG-239; genus MGBC133411. The sequence goes on from CABUWG010000001.1 coordinate 17,594, forward strand.
AAGATTAATACCACAGCCGATAGTCGTATTGGGGTTGGAGGCTGTGTCAAGATAAGCATAGGGAACCATTCCGCCTTCATTTTTACAGATATCCTCTTTGTCACGATTAAAATAGTACAAATATTCTTCATTTTTATCGCAGGGAATGGAATCTATATTATATGAATTCTGGTAGGTATTATTCTGCCTGTTTTGTTGTTCTTGCAGTTTCTTTTTGCGTTCGGCAATTTTTGCACTCCTTTGTACCGGTGATAGTCCGATTTCCAATGGCGCGCCGCCATATGCCTCTTCTTCCGGTACACCACCGTAAGCTGCATAACTGGGTACAACTTGAGATCTGTATGTCATTTTTCTTTCCTTTCTAAAAAATTTAATTTTTGCAAATAAAATATAACGAATCAAAAATCAAAGCACAATCAGCGACAGACAGCAGAAATGAGCTTTTGCATTCAAAAGCTTTTGAGAGCTTCATTGCCGGAGTTTTGAAAAGCCCGCAAAAAAAGACAGCCTGAAAAAAATTTCAGGCTGTCCGTAAGAGGATCTCTATATGAGTTTTCTAAATGCTAGAATTTATATTTAGCACTCAGAATTCCGGTATGATCAGTAAAGTCATCACGGAATTTGCCTTCATAACCGGCAGAAACATCCCATTCTTCGTTCAGTTCTGCGGTCAGTCCGGCACCGGCTTCAATGCCAAAGCGGTCAAGCTGCTCACCATTAATCCGGTAAGAAGCGCTGCCGATATTGACAATTGCGTCGTTTTCGCCGTCCATCAGGTCGTAAGTCATGGCCAAACGAGCTTCCGGACGCAGTTTCATGCCGTTGTCAAGAGCAAAGTCTTTGCTTGCTTTAACACCGGCAATACCTGTCAGGATATCCTGATTGTCGCTGCTGATTCTCTGACCGGCAGAGTCTCTGTAGGAATCCTGCTTGATGTGAGCATAACGCAAACCGGCTTCCGGCGTCAGGGTATAACCGTTGACATTAAAGTCATAACCGGTCATAGCCTGCAGGCCATAGGTTTCAACATCATAGCTGCCTTTGATTTTGCCAACGGCAGTATGTTTGCTTTCGTCATAATCAGACATACCGTAAGAAGCAATAGCGTTAACATACCAGTCAGACGGTTTGTACTCTCCGTAAAGCATAAAGGTATGAGAGTCAACATCCGTATCACGGTGATGTCCGTCAACGCTGGTGTCGCCGTAAGCATAAGCCACACCGGCCTTGACATTTTCGGCTACTTCTTTGTGGAAGCCCAAAGCCACGCCGGTTGTTTCAACATCAAAGCCTTTGGCTTTTGAAGTGTCGTCGAGCTCGCTCTTGTTAAACAATGTGCGAACCCAGGCGGCAGCTTTGTTGAACATACCGTCGCCGGAAGATTTTCCTTGTGCGGCAGAAGCCACATGGCCACCGCTCAGCTGGGAAGATACTGCACCATAAGCCTGATTCATAATACCTGTCTCAACGGTCTGAACAACCGGAGCGGCAGAAGGAGCAACGTCTTCGGCCAATTGTGCGGCAGAAGCGGCGTCGCCTTTTTGCATGCTGGTATTAATAAAGTCATGAACGGCTTTGCCTTGTCCGCTCAGGCCGTCAACCAGGGCAAAAGCGCTGATTGTACCGGCAGCGTTGGCAGAAGCGCCTGCTTTAACGGCATTGTCCGCAACACCGGCCGCGTCTTCTTTAACGGCTGTAACTTCGCCGGTTTCGCCGTTAACGGACAAATCATAAATAAAGTTGTCGGCCAGTGTCAGTTTTTTGTCTGCTTTCTGGGCATCGTCAGTCAGAGCACTGGAAATTGCACCCAAATCAAGGCTGGTTTCTTTGCTCAGATCTGCATCATCATTGATAACAACCTGCAGGTTGGAATTACCAGCAATCTTGAGATTATCCACACCGCTGGCGATGTTGCCGTTGACAACACCGTTCTCACCTTTGGCAACAGTCAAAGAAAGGGTAGAGCCTTCGTTCATGGTAACATCGCTGGTGTAAGAATTTGTACCGACATCAAGAGTACCGCCGTTATTGACGTTTGTATTGGTAACGGCATAATTAGTACTTTCGGTATCAATTTTTACTGTACCACCTTTATTGACATTCAGGTCAGTGCTGGTAAGCTTGCCATTATTTTTTTCGGCTTTGTCAATTGTAAAGTTGCCGTTAACATTTGTTGCTGCTGTTTTAACTTCAGCTTTCAACAAATCACTTGACGTTGTATCGGTGTTGATGTTCAGCTCATCAAGTCCGGTAACGGCCTTTTCGATTGTACTGGCAGCAGAATTGACATTGATTGCAAATTTCTTTGCATCAGCTTCGGCTTTTGCCAAAGCGGCTGCATCTGCAGCTTTGTTCAATTTTGCTTTAATTGCGCCGCCGTTTAAGTTGAGGATAGAGTTATCAATTTCAAAAGAAGATTCTGCTTCTCCTTTTCCGGTTGCAATCAACATACTTCCTTCAGCCAGATTAACCGTGCTGTTAGCTAACTTCATAGAAGAACTGCCATCTGCTGAGGTGCCACCGCCGGTGTTACCGGAAATCAAATGGCCGCCGTTTCCGAGGTTAATAGTAGCATTTTTGATTGAGCTGTCGCCATAACCCAGAATATAAGCATTGTTGCGCCATTTTTCATTATTTTCGCCTTCACGGCCGGCAGCAGCATTGTTACCGCTGATGTTGATTGTGGTTCCTTGGTCACCGCCGTCAATTTCCAGCGTGACTGCGTCAATGGTTGAACCGTTGGTCAGGGTAATGTTTTTAGCTTCGCTAATTTTTACAGAGCCGGCATCACTAGTATTGGCAGCAACAATACGGGCATTGTTGTCAAGGTTGATGTCACCTTTAACGGCAATCGTGCTTGTACCTTCCGTTAGGGTCTTGTTTCCAATATAACCACCGTCAGATTCATAGCCGCCGTTCATGGTAATATTTAAGCCTTTCTCACCTGCCAGTATATCACCGTTGTTAATGATTTTTGCAGCAGATTCAAGAGCGGTTTCAATGTTCAGGTTGCCATTGTTTACAACAGTTCCTTTACCGTCAATTTTTAATTTGGCATCTGTTTCTTTTCCTTTAATGTAGTTTTTATCATTAAAGGTCAATTCTTTACTATCAGCGATGGTTAGAGAGTGGTCGCTATTACCGTTGAGCCAAATGCCTGTGCCTTCTGTCATGTTGACATTGCCGACTTTCAGGTCGTTGCCGAGAACAAGTTCGCCCTCATTTTTTGCATCACCGCTGCTAGAAGGCGTAACATCGCCCTTTTTCATTTCCAAATCAATGCCGGAAATGTCAGAACCGCTGGCTGTTTGCGTCAAATAACCGGTAACGGTCAGTTTTTTGCCGCCGTCCAATTTTGTTTTTTCATGTAAAGTAACAAAGTTTCCCATGGTAACGTCTTTTTCCAAAGTTGCATCACCAACGAAAGAAATTCTTGTGTCAGATGTTTTGTGACCCAAATCATCGGCCGAAATAACAGCGTTGTCTTTTCCGCCATATTCTTTGTATTCATCATCAGCTAAAGCATTAGATGCTGCAAATGCGGCTGCCACCAATGCTGTTGAAAATAAAAGTTTGTTTCTCATATGATCTAACTTTCCTTTTTTGTAATGTATAAACAAAAAACCACCCTTTTTATAAAGGTGGCCGGAGAGTTCGTAAATCATACAACATTAAATGATTCTCTTAGCCTTTAAAGTCGTTAAACTTCTGAACATACGCCAAAAGCTCCCCGACCATAGAAACTATGTATCGGGGATATATTCATTATTACCTGTATTCTACAGATAACAATTTGACGATGTTATATCCTAACACCGAATGTTGTAAGAGCTTACGACAGCTCCGTACCACTTGGGTACTGAATACAAATCTCTTTGTATCTGGCAACATCTTATACAGATATTTGACAAGATGCAATTAAAAAATATCAGAAAAATCAAAACTTCTGCTTAATGACAATAAAACTTTGATTTTCAAAGTGTGAATAATTGCTGAAAGATAAAAGAAAACCGGCAGGATTTCTGCCGGTTCGCAAATAAGCGGATTTCAAAACCTATCGGGCATAACCGAGGTCCTTAAGCCAGCCGGAAATCCCGAAAGTCCGGCTGCCGTATCCGACCCAGCCGTCAGCGTTGACCTTGCAGCCTTTGCATTGTGCCGTCATGTCTTTGACGGTGTTTTGAACCCCGCCGCCGCCGTGTGTAATGAACGGAACAACCGTTTTTCCGGACAAGTCATAGGTCTCAAGAAAAGAGCTGACTTGCGGCGTAATCGTTCCCCACCAGTTCGGTGATCCGAGGAATATTACATCATATTGAGAAATGTCGGCAACCTTGGTCAGCAGTTTCGGACGGTAGTTGTCGGCAATTTCTTTTTTGGCCTGAACGGTCATCGGACGGTATTCCTCGGGATAAGTCCCCTCCGCCTTAATTTCAAAAAGCTCGCCGCCGGTTTTTTCTTTAATTGCCTCGGCCACTTCTTTGGTGTTGCCGCTGTAAGAATAATAAGCAATCAGAATTTTCGGACTCTCCGTTGTCATGTTTTTCTTCTCCTGCGTTGCCTGAGCGCACGCGGTATAGGCAACGGCCGTCAGAACGGTTGCAATAACGGCGCCCAGTAAAATAAGTTTGTTCATCTGTTTTCTCCTCAAGCTTCAAATGTTTTGGCCACTTCCTGCAGCCATTTGGTGATTTCGATATGCTGCGGGCAATGTCTCTCGCACAATTTGCATTTAATGCAGTCCGAGGCTTTGCCGTGTGTCTTAATCAGATTGTTGTAATAAACCTGTTGCGCGGTAAAAGGCTTGTCAATCTCCTGTTTTTCCGCATTATACAAGGCAAAATAACTCGGAATGGCAATTTTTTTCGGACACCACTCCGTGCAGTAGTTGCAGGCGGTACAGGGAATGGCAATTGAGGCATGCAACGCTTTGACGGCCTCTTCGATAACCTTTTTCTCTTTGGCCTCAAGCGGTTTGAAGTTTTGCATATAAGTCGTATTGTCTTCCAGCTGTGCCATGTCCGACATGCCGCTCAAAACCATCATCACGCCGTCCAAACTGGCGGCATAGCGCACCGCCCACGAAGCCGCTGACATCTCAGGTTCCGCATCCTTAAATATTTTTTCAACCGCCGGCGGCAGCTTGGCCAGCGTTCCGCCTTTGACCGGCTCCATCACAATTACCGGCTTTTTGTATTTCTGGGCGATTTCATAACATTTTCTGGCCTGAATGCTGGCATTGTCCCAGTCAATATAGTTAATCTGCAATTGAACAAATTCAACTTCCGGATTCTCTTTCAAAACTTCTTCCAAGAGCTCCGGCGTGTCATGAAAAGAAAAACCGATATGCTTGATTTTTCCTTCTTTCTTTTTGTCGGCAATAAATTTGAAACTGCCATATTTGCGGGCATTGCCGATTGTGTTGGCATTGACGTTGTGCACCAGATAATAGTCAAAATACTCCAGTCCGGTTTTTTCGAGCTGCTTGTTAAAAATTTCTTCCTGATCGCTTTGTTTTTTCAAATATCCGACCGGCAGCTTGCTGGCAACGGTAAATTTGTTGCGCGGATGGCGTTTGACCAGAGATTCGCGCAAGGCAACCTCGCTCTCGTATCCCATATACATCCACGCCGTATCAAAATATGTAAAGCCGCGTTCCAGAAAAGTGTCGACCATTTTGTTCAAAACGGCATAATCGATAGAGGTTTGGTCATTCGGGTCTTTGAGCGGCAGCCGCATAAAGCCGAACCCGAGCTTGTTGGACGGATTAACCGCGGCCCTGACTTCGTCCGAAACGGCAATCTCTTCCGCCAGCGTAAGCTTGGGCAGCGCAGAAAGGGCAAAAAGCGCCAGAGAACTCATCAAAAATTCACGTCTGTTCATCAAAATTTCCTCCGCAAAGTTATCAGATGTTTGTAGTATATTTTTTAGAGCATACTCTAAGTCAAGCACTTTTTTTATAAAAATTCACAATTCTGTGCTGGAAAAATTTTTGTCGTTGAAGTAAAAAATAAACAGGAGAACATAATGAAAAGACGAGAATTTATATTAAATTCCGTATGGGCGGCCGGCGGCATGGCGCTGCTGAACGCCTGCAAAGAAAATCAACCGCCTTCAACCACCGGCAAAGGAGAACATCTGATGAAAGTATTAATGATAAACGGCAGTTGCAATGAACACGGCTGCACTTATACCGCTTTGTGCGAAGTTGCCAAAAGCCTGAATGCCGAAGGAGTAGAAACCGAAATCGTCCAACTCGGAAAAGACGCTTATCGCGACTGTATCGGCTGCGGCGTCTGCCGGAAGAAAATGAACAATCGTTGTATCTTTAATGACGACATTATCAATAATATTATTGAAAAAGCGGAACACGCTGACGGTTTTGTGTTTGGGTCGCCCGTTTACTATGCCCACCCCAGCGGCAGATTGCTTTCTGTCCTGAACCGCGTATTCTTTGCCGGCGGCAAAGCCTTTGCGTTCAAGCCGGGAGCCGCCGTCGTTTCTGCCCGCCGTGCCGGAACCACGGGGTCGATTGACGTGATTAATAAGTATTTTACAATCAATAAAATGCCGGTTGTTTCTTCTACTTATTGGAATATGGTGCACGGCAACGCGCCGGAAGAAGTTCTGCAAGATGAAGAAGGGCTGCAAACCATGCGCAATCTTGGCAAAAATATGGCCTGGCTGCTTAAAACCATAGAAACGGCAAAGAAAAACGGCGTGACTTTGCCGGAAGACGAAGCCGGAGCCAGAACCAACTTCATTCGCTAGGCTTTTTTATCCGTCTGGCAAAATATAATCCACCTTCAAAAAGGCCGTAAGTCGGGAGCGCCAGCATCAACTGGCTGACAATGTCCGGCGGTGTCAAAACCGCGGCAATAATCAATATTGCCACAAAAATGTAGCGGCGTTTGCTCTTGACCGCGTCATAGGAGGCGATTCCCGAGCGGATGAGAGAATAAGTCACCAGCGGAAACTGAAACATAATGCCAAAGGCAACGGCCAGCCATAATGAAAGCCCGATAACGTTGGAAATGCCGAAAACAGCCTTGATATCTTCGGTCGCAAAACTGATCCCGAATTTGATAATCAGCGGCAGAATGAGAAAAATGCAGAAGACCACGCCGGTACAGAACAACAGGCTTGAGGTAAAAACGACGGAACGGATAAAACGCCGCTCGTTGTCATAAAGCGCCGGCAGAACAAAATTCCAAATCTGTCTGGCAATATACGGAAAACAAACAGCCAGATCCAAAACGACAGCCAGTTTGATTTGCAAAATAAAAACCTCGGCCGGAGAGAAAAAATTCAGCGTAACCGGCGCGTCGGCAATAATCGTCTTAATCAACCAGTCCAAAAAATACGGCGCAATCCAGAACATGGGCAGCAAAACAAACGCCATGGCCGTCAGACAACGGATAAGCATTGTCCGCAGCGCTTCCAGATGCGCAATCAGATTCTCGTCTTTATCTTCCGGAGCAGACATTATTTTTCAGATTTCTTTTCTTCTTCCGCAGCAACCTTTTCCACGCTGTCTTTCAGTTCTTGCGCCTCGTTCTGCAGAGCCTCTTTGGCCTTTTTATATTCATACTGGGCTTTGCCGAGGGCTTTGGCCAGTTCGGGAATACGCTTCCCGCCGAATAAAACCAGAACCACAACCAGAATCAAAAGAATTTCCGTAACGCCTAAAGACATTTTTTTCTCCTTAAAATATTATAAAACCTGTTGTTCCTGCACCGCAAAAATGCTGATGGCCTGAACCGGACAAACGCTGTGGCAAACACCGCAGCCGATGCAGCCGGATGAATCAATCAGCGGGACTTCGCCGTCTTCTTTGCTGATAATGCCGCGCGGACATTCTGCCACGCACAAGCCGCACTGAATGCAAACGTCTGGATTAATGCTGGCAAGCCCGATACGGGTTTTTTGCTTTTCTGCCAGACTGATTCGCCGGATTGCGCCGGACGGGCAAACCTCGGAACATTTGTGGCAGTCATAATCGCAAAAACCGTTGCTGTAATCAATATGAACCGCGCCGAAGCCGTCGTCGGCTTTTTTCAAAATCTTCATCGGGCAGTTTTGCACACAAAGATTACAGTTCAGACATTTGTTGGCAAACTTCTCGGCATTGTCCGCGCCGGCCGGCAGAATAACACGCCTGACTTTGGCCGCAACGCTTTTTCCGATTTCCATGCCGCTTTTGACCGCTACGGCCAAAACGGCCATTGCCGCGCCTCCGATAAGAAGCCTGCGCCGAGCCGGAGAAAATTCTGCTTCTTTGCTCTTTCTGTGTCCGAAAACTATCGTGTCTTTGGGGCAAGAAGCCAGACATTTCAGGCACTTGATGCAGGTTTCGTTGTCAACCTCGTGATTCTTATAATCAATGCTGGCTGTCGGACAATGACGCGCGCATAAGCCGCAGGAAATGCAGTTTTCCTCATTGATGTAAATTTTGTTGTAAGAAAATCTGGATACCAACCCTAAAACGGCGCCGACCGGACAAATTTCAGCACAAAACAGGCGGCCTTTGAACCAGACCAGTACGGCAACAATAACAATTGCCCCGATACCGAGATAAGTGCCGCTCATGGCCGAACCGAAAAGCGAATACGGGTCAATCAGCCGGATAAGATAAACCGTTCCGCCGATAAGGGCGCCGAAAGCAACGGCGGCAATAAAATATTTGTACGGTCTAGATTTTCTGTATCGCGGCAGATTCTTGCAACGAAAGGCAAAAGCCAGAAATTCCTGCAACAGGCCGAAAGGGCAGAGCGTTGAACAGTAAAAACGCCCGAACAGCAGCGTCAGCAACAAAACGCCGGCGAATAACAACGCCGCCGCCAGCGAAAAATCAACAAGAACGTGCTGTGCCAGAGCGCTGACTTGCAAATCAAAAATTTTGACCGGATAAAAGATTCCGGCAAAAGCCAAAATCGCAAGAATGCCAACGGCGGCAGCCGCCAGAATTCTGACATAACGGCAAATCTTCTTTTTGTTCATCTCACACTCCGACACAGACTGTTTTTTCATAATTTATCTGCAAATTTGCAGCAAAGCAAGAGCAGAATTATTTTATGCTCCTGCCGGCGTCATAAGCCTGCTGCATGGCCGGACTGCTTTTGATGTCGCCGGCCTGCCATGCGCCGGTACCGTAAATCACGCCTTTTTCTCTGGCACCGTCCAGACAGTCCTCCGTAAAACCGCGAAAAGCTTCCAGCGTTTTTTGCATATTGGCGCGGTTGTCGTCCGCTGCCGCCACAATAAAGTAAAAGTCTTTGTTGCTGATTTCGGTATAACGCGGCACGGTGCGGTCAATCAACGTCTTCATCTGCCCGTTCATGCTGTAAAAATAAACCGGCGTTGCCATGACAATAACGTCTGCTTCGACCATTTTGTTCAAAATTTCTTCCATATCGTCTTTTTGAACACACTTGTGCGTGCTGTTGCAAACGCCGCAGCCGCGGCAGAAATTGATGTTCTTGCCATTGATAAAGATTTTTTCCACCTCGTTTCCGGCCTCGGCGGCGCCTTTGGCAAACTGGTCGCACAACGTGTCGGAATTGCCGCCTTTGCGAAAACTGGCAGATAAGATAAGTACTTTTTTAGTCATGTTATTTAGTCCTCAGATACTTCGTTGATGATGTTAATGGCATTGAGCGACCGCGGATAACCGATATATGGCAAAATTTGCGTGACCGTATCCAGCAGCTTTTGTTTGTCATTGCCGACGTTAAGATTAGCCTGTGCATGAGCTTTGGCCTGCAGTTCCGCACCGCCCATCGCAACCAGAACGGTAAAGGTCAGCAGCTCGCGGGTCGGGATGTCCAGACCTGTACGGGTATAATAGTCGCCGAAACAGTTTGCCGACAGATAGTCCTGTATGTGCCTGAGCTCTTGCGGGGCGTTTTGGCGCATCTTTTCAATATGATCTTTTCCGAAAATATCGCTTTGAACGGCAATGCCTTTTTCCAAACGGTTGTCCGGCGTTGTCGTGCTTTGCCCTTCCGCCGGAAGGGCATAGCCTTTATCCGCCAATACCTCGTTTGTTACGCCGATAAAGTCATAAACCTTGGCCATACCGGCATAAGGAACAGCCTGATATACAACCTCTTTGGCTTCGACCGCGGAAACGCCGTCTTCCAGTGCCTGTGCCAGTATCAGCTTGTATTCATTAACCGATTGCGTGGCAATATGGGCGGCCAAAACCGCCAGATGGCGCGTTTTCTTATCAAGCTTGCCATGAGGCATCACGTCTTTGCCCGTAAAATTTTCCCACAAAGCGGCAAACTCGGGATCAGTCTGTTTCAACGATGTCATTTTTTTCTCCTTGTATTGCGGGTAAAGCAGAAAAGCGCCGGCAATTACGGCAACTGCTGCAACCCCTGAGATTATGTGTTTATGCATTATTTATATTCCTTGTCAGAAACCGGCTCCAGCCAGGTTGTCTGGTTATCGGGCAGGTTGGTTTCTACCGAGATATGCGTAAACCAGGAGTCCGGTGCGGCGCCGTGCCAATGTTCAACATTGAGCGGAATACGGACAACATCGCCTTTTTTCAGGATTTGCAACTCTTTTCCGCGCTCCTGATAACGGCCTTCTCCCGATAATACCAGCAGGATTTGCCCGCCGCTGTGCTTGTGCCAGTTGGTTCTGGCGCCGGGTTCAAATGTAACATTGGCCAGCGAGGAATTCCAGACCGCATCATTGGCGCTTAGTCTGGTAAGATAAGTCTGACCGGTAAAGAATTTGCCGTAAGGATTCGGCTCGCCTTGTTCAAAAACGGTGTCAATAGGTGCTTTTTTCATTTCTGCTGCCTCCGCGGTTTGTGAAGAGATGAAAGTGTTTAAGGTTAATAAAATTGTTCCGAAAGCGCGTATTCTCATTGTCTTCCTTTCTTTTTTACGATTCTGTTATCATGATAATCTTTAGAGCTAACTCTAGGTCAAGTATTTTGTTGACATTTTCAAAAATTTTTTACACCATACAAACATGGAGGTAAAAATGGGATATTCAATCGGACAGGTTGCCAAAAAAACGGGGCTGACGGCTCATACGTTGCGTTATTATGAAAAAGAAGGCCTGTTGCCTTTTGTCAAAAAGAACGGTTCGGGGCTGCGCGTGTTTTCCGACAGCGACCTCGGCTGGCTCACGCTGATAGAATGCCTGAAAGGGACAGGCATGCCGCTGAAAGGCATCAAGCAGTATATTGACTGGTACATGGAGGGAGATTCAACGCTGCCGCAGCGTTTGGAAATGTTCAAAGAACAAAAAGTCCGTCTGCTTGAACAAATGGCGCAGCTGAAAAAACATATGGAAAAAATTGATTATAAAATTGCTTATTATAATGAAATCATTGCCCGCGGAGAGCAGGGCATTTGGGAGCGCTGCCCGAAGCTGAAAGCCGAGCGCGACCGGATTTATGGCAAAACGTTTGAAGAAAAGGAACAAATAAGTGCCTGAAAAATATGAAATTGTTTATGTCCTGCGCAATGAAGCCATGCCGGGACTGATAAAAATCGGCATCACCCAACGGGCTGATATTGAAGCCCGCATGAAAGAACTTTATTCTACCGGCGTTCCTCTGCCTTTTGAATGTCTTTGGGCCGGAGAATTCTGTGACTGCCGGAAAATTGAAAAAATTGTTCATAATGCATTTGCCGATATGCGTGTCAACCAAAGCCGGGAATTCTTTAAGCTGGCGCCGGAAAGGGTTACGCCGTTGCTGGAAGAATTGTGCGTGAAGGTCATTACCTCTCAATTTGATAAAATTATGAACAAGAGCGTTACCAAAGAAGAACAGGAAGATCTTAAAAGTTACAAACGCAAAAGCCGTCCTCCGCTTAATTTTTATGAGATGGGAATTCCTGAAGGAAGTATTCTGGCCTTCACAAAAGATAAAAATATTCAGGTCAGGGTCGTAGCGCCCAAAAAGGTAGAGCACGAGGGAAAACAGTATTCTTTAACGGCTCTGACAATGGAATTGCTGCAACTGCCTTATTCTGTTCAACCGACGGGATATTGGAGTTGGCAGGGAAAAAATCTGCAAAATATATATGATGAAACTTACACGTTTGAAGAATAAGTCTGTTCCTTTATGGAAAACATACAGCGCCGGAAGCTTTCCGGCGCTTTTTTGCAAAGAAATTTAACTTGACAAACCGCCGGTTTTTAATACTATCAAATACTGAAAACATATTTTTTTGTCTAATTATTAATACGAACTGCTTTATGAAAAAGTTAAATTTTTTATTAGTTGCCGGCTTGTTTGTCTTGTCCGCTTGCGGAGGCAAAGAGCATTTGCCGCAAAATCCCAAGGATAAAGAAGAATACCGCGATTCTCAGGGCAATCACTGGATTTATAATGCCTTGTTGTACCGCTGGGCGTTAATACCTGCCGGCGGAAACGCCTCTTCGCCGTCATATTTCTATTATCCCGGCAAAAATTCTTGGACCAATGCCAGCGGTGTGACCGTAGCGCCGCCGTCGACAGTCAAAGAAAGCACATATCGCGTGCCTTCGGTCAAACCAAACTCAACAAAATCGGTTGCACCGTCTCAGAATAAGAGCAGCAAACCGTCGGGAAAATCTTTCGGAAGTTCTTATCGTGCAAAACCAATAGGAGGATAAGCCATGAGAAGAGAAACAATACTCCCCCGCAAAGATTATAAGGAAACCATAGAAAAACTTGGTTTTGCCTTTCATGATGATTATTGGTTTGAAAACGCTTACTACCGTTTTTCTATGTCAGAAATAGAAGAATTGGAAAAAGCGACAAGAGAATGTTATGACATGTACTGTCAGGCCGTGGAAACTTGTCTGTATGATGAACAAAAACTTGATCTGTTGAAGATTCCGCTTCAGCTGAGAGATGCAATCCGCCGCAGCTGGGAAGAAGACGACCTGTCTTTGTACGGACGTTTTGACTTTGCTCTGGTGCACGGTGTTCCGAAACTTTTTGAGTTCAATGCCGATACGCCGACATCATTGCTGGAGGCCTCGGTCATCCAGTGGCAATGGAAAGAAGAACGTTTCCCGTCGGCAGATCAGTTTAATGCCATACATGAAAATCTGGTGCAGTCATGGAAAGACATCCATTCCGCTTATCTTTGTGACAAATACTATTTTGCCTCAATCGCGGATTGTACGGAAGACAATGCCACGCTGGATTACATTATTGCATCGGCCATAGAAGCAGGTCTGCAGACTTATGAACTGGATATCAGGGACGTAAGGCACTGTGAAAACTCATTGTATGCGCCGGATGACAGCCCTGTCAACTGTATGTTCAAGCTCTATCCGTGGGAGATAATGTTTGAAGAAAATCCGGAAGGCTGCATGACGGAAATGTGTTGGATTGAGCCGCTTTGGAAGTCTTTGATGTCCAATAAAGCCATGTTGCCGATACTCTATGAGATGTTTCCCGACAGTCCGTACATTTTGCCGGCTTATTTCGAGCAGGGCAGATTGCGCTCCTATTGCAAAAAGCCGTTTTTTTCTCGGGAAGGCGCCAATGTCGAGCTGTGCCGCTATGGCGTAACGCTTGAGAAGTCGGACGGAGAATACGGCAAAGAAGGGTACATTTATCAGGAATATGTAGATGTTCCGTCTTTTCTGGGCAATTACCCTGTTCTGGGAAGCTGGGTCGTCGGAGGCGAGGCCTGCGGGCTTGGCATCAGAGAAACCTCATCGCGGATTACGGATAATATGAGCCGTTTTGTGCCGCATATCATTGTGTAATTTAATAACGCCGGAATTTTTCCGGCGTTTTTTTTGCCCCCTGCCGAAACTGAGAATTTTCTAAGATTTCACTTGCAAAAATATTATTCTGTAATAAAATTCGCACAGTTAAAAAGAAGCAATTTCAACAAAAAACAAGAAGAGATTAAAGCCATGGCAGAAAAGTTTTATATTACGACCCCGATCTATTATCCTTCCGGTTCTCCGCACATCGGCCACTGCTATACCACAGTCGCCTGTGATGCCGTTGCCCGTTACAAACGCGCCAAAGGCTATGACGTCATGTTCCTGACCGGCACGGATGAACACGGCCAGAAGATAGAAGACAAAGCCGCTGCTGCCGGACTTTCGCCCAAGGCTTATGCTGATCAGGTCGTGGAAGAGTTTAAAAAACTCTGGACTTATATGAACATTTCTTTTGACCGCTTTGTCCGCACAACGGATGATTATCATATTCAAACCGTGCAATATGTCTTTAAGCAGCTTTATGACAAAGGCTATATTTATAAAGGCGAATACAAAGGCAAATATTGCAAACCCTGCGAAAGCTTTTGGACCGATTCGCAATTGGTGGACGGCAAATGCCCTGATTGCGGCAGAGACGTCGTCGAAATGACGGAGGAAGCGTATTTCTTCAAACTCTCCGCTTTTTCGGACAAACTGCGCGATTTGCTGGAGAACAATAATTTTCTGGAACCTTCCAGCCGTGTGAATGAAATGGTCAACAATTTCATCAAACCGGGGCTTGAAGATTTGTGCGTTTCCCGTACCAGCTTCAAATGGGGCGTTCCGGTAACATTTGATGACAAGCATATCGTCTATGTCTGGATTGACGCGCTTTCCAACTATATCTCCGCCCTCGGTTTTCATAATGACACCTATCAGGATTATGACAAATACTGGCCGGCGGACGTTCATGTCATGGCCAAAGAGATTGTGCGCTTCCATGCCCTGATCTGGCCGGCGATTCTGATGGCGCTGGAAATTCCTCTGCCCAAGAAAATTTACGGCCATGGCTGGATTACCTTTGGTGACAAGAAAATGAGCAAATCGCTCGGCAACGTGGTTGATCCTTTTGTGCTGGGTGACCGTTACGGTGTTGACGCTTTGCGCTATGAAATTTTGCGCGAAATGCCGTTCAGCAGTGACTGCACTTTTGTCAGCGAGCTGTTTTTGCAACGGATTAATACCGACCTTGCCAATAATCTCGGCAATCTGGTTTCGCGTACGGTTTCCATGATTCAAAAATATTTTGACGGTCAGCTGCCGGCAGAAAGACAGGCAGATGAATTGGATAAAGAGCTGATTGCGCTGGCTGAAGAAACGCCGAAAAAGGTTGAGGAAAAAATTGATACAATGCATTTGAGCGATGCGCTGGCCGAAATTTTCAACCTGATTTCCCGCGCCAATAAATACATTGACGAAACCACGCCTTGGGCTTTGGCAAAAGACGAGAGCCGGAGAACCAGACTGGCAACGGTTCTGTACAATCTGCTGGAAACCATTCGTATCAGCTCGGTCTTGTTGCAGCCGTTTATGCCCAATACCATGCCCGAGGTCTGGAAGAGAATTGGTGCCGGAGACAAAGAAACAGCCTGGCAGACGGTTTATGCTTTCGGCGGTTTGCCGCAGAATGCCAAAGTGACCGGCGGCGATCCTTTGTTCCCGCGCATAAACATCCCGCAGGAACTCGAATTCTTGTCTGCAATTTAGTATTATCTCCCCGAACATTTCGGGGAGAATTTTTCTGAAAGAAGAAAATGGATAACCGTCTGTTGCACCCTTTGAGCCAAAAGCCTTATGTCAGCTGCAATCCTGTAACCGGATTGCCTGTGGCTTCCTGTCTGGAAGAATTTTATCCGCTGGCGGCAGGGAGCATCCGTTTGCTGCACCGGACAACCGCCAACCATATTTCTTCTATAGTCGAAAACGGCCTGATATATAATTCCTCGGCTTTAAACGGTAAAACCGCCCATCCGGACTTGCGGTATAATAATGCCCGCTGTATTGTCCATGATGTAACGGAAGAAGGGTTTTGGCAAATGCTGGCAGAAGATAAGTTCAGGTGCGGCTCTACGGCCAATGCCGATATATTGGTTGTGCTGGACGTGCCGGCAGAAGAGTTTTATCAGTATCATCTGAACCCGCAAAAATCTTATCAAAAATCGGCCGGCGCAGTTATGGGCGGCGTGATTCCCAACCGCTATCTGACCGGTGTCGTCAAAATCCCAAACCGGGGGACAAATTCGCCGCAATACGGGGCGGAAGACATTGCAGAAGTCAGAAAGCTTGTCGCCTCCCGCATGCCGTTAAATATCGAACCGGATAAAAACTGGCGCTGCCTGCTGCAAAAATATGATTTCCAAAATCAGGAAAAGGCCGAAACTGTTCAAATCCTCAGCCGCGGACGGGAAATCTAAAAACCGCCGACAGAGGTAGGAACATAATTGCCGAAAGCGTCATACCCGTAGTTAATCCGTTCGTTGCCGACAGAAGAGGGAACGTAGTCGCCTTTGGCATTGTAGCCGTAATCAATTCTGTTGTTTCCTACCGTTGTGGGGACATAATTTCCTTTGGCATTATAACCGTAATCAATTCTGTCATTGCCGATGGCGGTCGGTACATAGTCGCCTTTGGCATTGTAGCCGTAATCGATTCTGTTGTTTCCTACAGCCGTCGGAACATAATCGCCGCGGGCGTTGTAACCATACTCGACCCTTTCGCCGTCAATGGATACCGGTACCCATTCTCCGCGGGCATTATAACCATACTGAATATTTCCGGCGCGGACAGTGGTCGCACTCAAGGCAAAAAGGAGAATAAAACAACAAAAACGAAGCATAACTGACCTCCACGAAAACATAATAACGGTTATTATAGATTGCCCAAATCATTTGTCAACCGGAGGTTTGGGAAAAGAAAATAAGAAAATTCCCTCCGGCTTTGTCCGGAGGGAACAAGACAGGATGTAAAAGAATTATTGAATAGTATAGTCATCCTCTTCTTCGGTAATTACCACCGTATCATCGTCAGATTGAGCGGGTTTTACTTTTTTGTCGCTGCTGACGGCTTCTTTGGTTGCTTCCCATGCATCGGAAGATTTTTCGGAAATAGCGTCACCGGCTTTGGAAGCGCCGTCCTTTGTGGCTTCCCATGCATCACTGCTCACTTCTTTGGTCTTATCCCACGCTTTGGCTGAACCTTCTTTGGTTGCTTCCCAAACGTTATGGCTGGCTTCTTTAGTATTTTCCCAGGCCTTTCCCATGTTATTTTCTGCCATCTTAAATTCTCCTTTTTTTGAATTAAAATTTTTAAGATTAGATTGTTTTTCCAAATTCTGATTATCATCAGTCTTTTTCTGGGCATCGTTCATAAGGTCATTAGTCTTGTCTTTGACGTCAGAGGCCATGTTTCCCATTCCGGCTTTTACATCATCAACCACTTCGCCCACCGATTTTGTGTCGTCAATGTGCACGGAAAAGATGCTTTTTCCAACCAGAAAGAGAACGATAATGGCAATGATCAGAATAATATATTTTATTATCGTGTTCATCGAAGATCTCCTTATTGTTATCACCTCAAGGACTTAATCTCGGATGATTGTCATTTCAATTCACGAAGATGTAGCAAATAGGCTAGAAAAAACCGCCGGTTTTCGGCGGTTTATAGTATTATCTTAGTTTGAGAATGTCAGAAACTATCAGTTCGGGCGTCAGATGATAACGCTGATAAAGTTCCTCCGCCGGAATCCTGTCGGTAAATTCCTTGCTTGCGCCGAAATTCAGGACTTTCATGTTATCGGCACCATAAAAACGGGCAACTTTTTCGCCAAATCCGCCGTCAAGTTCTCCGCTTTCCAGCGTAATGACAATGTTGTGTTTTTCCTTGAGGGCGTTAAGCAGGTCTTCATCCAGTCCGGTAAGATAACGCGGGTTGATAAGCGTGGCGTTAATCCCGTGCTCTTTCAGCTTTTCTGCCGTCTTCATCCCAAGAGGAAGGAAGTTTCCGACGGCCATGATGGCAACTTCGCAGCCTTCATGCACAACAAGGCTTTTGTTCAGGCGGCCGTAGTCTTTTGCAACGTCGCCGCTTGCATAAATAACTTCGGTCGGAACCCGAATGACAACCGGATGCTGCGTTTGTTCAATTCCCCAATCCAGCATGGCAAGGTATTCTTCTTTGCTGGTCGGCGCCAGATAAACAATATTGGGAATATTGGAAATCAGCGGAATATCAAAGCAGCCCAGATGTGTGGCGTCCATACCGGAGATTGCGC
Source organism: uncultured Pseudomonadota bacterium (assembly GCA_902495305.1). Taxonomy (GTDB): domain Bacteria; phylum Pseudomonadota; class Alphaproteobacteria; order RF32; family CAG-239; genus MGBC133411. Next base: position 35,607 of record CABUWG010000001.1, read on the forward strand.
CGGAAAAGACCAGAATGACAGCCGGATTGTTGTTAAGGGCCAAATCTTGCGACAACTGGTCATAAGTACGCTGAATAAAAGAACTCCAAACCATATAAACAGGCTTGCAGCCGCCTTTTGCCAAAGCGGAAGACATCGCAACGGCATGTTCTTCGGCAATACCGACATCAACATAATTTTGCCCGAGCATTTTTCTTCTGTCTGCCGACAATCCGAAAGCCCCAGGCGTTCCGGCCGTCAGCACTACAATATTTTTGTCTTTTTGCACTTTGCCGTTCAGGAAATCAAAGGTGATATCGTTGTAGTTTTCAGCATTTCCCAAATCAAGCGTGACTTCGCCGGACTGAATGTCAAACGGCAAATTCCAATGCCATTTTTCTTTGTTTTCTTCGGCAAATTTATAGCCTTTGCCTTTTTGCGTGTGAATATGGACAACTGTCGGGCGGTTTGTGTCTTTGACTTCAGACAAGGTTTGAATCAGCTTTTCGGCCGAATTGCCGTCTTCCACATAATGATAATCAAACCCCAGAGCCTTGAACATATTGCATTCCGCCTGACCGTTGGTTTGGCGCAGAAGCCGCAGATTGGTGTACAATCCGCCGTGATTTTCGGCAATGGACATTTCATTGTCGTTCACGACAATAATAATGTTGCTGTTCAGAACGGTGGCATTGCTGAAACCTTCCAATGCTTCGCCGCCGCTGAGGGAACCGTCGCCGATAACGGCAATAACATTATGCTTTTCGCCGCGCAAATCGCGTGCTTTGGCCATGCCGCAGGCCAAACTGACCGATGTCGACGTGTGACCGACAATAAAAAAGTCATGCTCGCTTTCCTGCGGATTTGTATAACCTGAGATTTTCGCCATGTCAGCATCATTCAAAAAACCGTTTTTCCGGCCGGTTAACAGCTTGTGCGGATAACACTGGTGAGAAACGTCATAAATAATTTTGTCTTTGGGGGAATTAAAAACATAATGCAAAGCAATCGTAGCCTCGACAATACCGAGGTTGGGACCGACATGGCCGCCGATCTTGCTGTCACGGTTCAAAATTGCCGCCCTGATTTCTTCTGCCAGAATGTCAAGCTGCGGCAGAGAGAGTTTTTTAACATCTTCGGGACTGTTTATGTTTTCCAAATAAGCCATTTTATTCTCCTTTTATTAAGCTAAAATCCGATTCTGTCTGACAGCATACCCTTTAGAGTTAACTCCAAGTCAATAGGTAAAATAATTTATTGATAAAATTTTTGATTTGCAGTCAGTCAGACAAATGCCTGATTTTATACAAATCATAAAAAAAAGTGCCTCGCCTGAAAGTTTTTAAATACTGCAATTGGGATATCGCCGACTTATCAATAGGCAGAGCCGGAGGAGGATTGAGTTTCATGGAACGTGTTGATGAACTGTTGGCAACAATCGCATAATCTTCTTGTGCTGTTTTGAGGGCGGCAATAAATTCTTCATTTTGATCATAGTCTGTAATTTTGACGTAATTAACGTGCCTGAAATCATTGACCAGATTTATAATGTTGAAAATTTTCCAGCCGTTGAAAATTATTTTTTTTCCTTTCATATCTGCCAGCAAATCCTCATCTTGTTCAGTTGTTCTGAAGGCATAAGTACTGCGATGATAAAAGTCGGTCAGGAATACATTGCACAGAATTAAAACCGCCAGAACGTAAAAAGCGGCTCTGCCAGAAAGGCCTGCAGCCAGTAAAAATGACCGGATGCCATATATAATAAGAATACATAACGCTGGTATAAGCGGCATAAAATATCTGTCGTCAAAATCCGACATATCCGGACTGATAAAAGCAATCAATACAATATAGGGAACAGTATATAAAAACAAAACGAGGGGGGAACGGTTATCTGTTTGAGCAGGATTTTGCCGCAGCTTTACAAAAAAAGTGGCAAGAATAAGGCCGATGATTACTGCAAAACCGGAAAAATCACTGCTAAACGGCAGAATTTTGGTTATAATCAGATTTGCAATTCTTGTTAAGGATGGTTCAAGATATAACAAGTAATATTCCCAGTCTTTATCAAGCGTTTCTTCTCCGCGGTAAGAATGCAGCAAAACGTCGGCCGCCGGAAAAAAGAGCAAAAAGAAAGCGGTAACGCTTGCCAGCATTAATACGGCATAGAGCGCTGTCAGCCGGATTTTTTTTCTTGTTAAAAGGATAATGCAGGTAAATGCAGCAATAAAAAAGACGGCAATCAATAAATAATAATGCGTTAAATAGCACAAAAAAGACAGCAAAAAAACAAGGACAGTCTGTCTGACATTCAAAAAGCCGTTTTTCAAAAAGCGGAGATGTTCAAATATCAGCCAGGTCGTAAGCATGGCTTGTAACATATAAGATCTGATAAAAACAGCCATATTCAGATTAGCCAGAGAAAAGCCGAAAAGTATTACGCACAGATAACAAAGGTTTTTATCCTCAAAAACGGAGCAGGATATTTTATATAAAAAGAAAATTAAAAAGACAAAAGAAACAATATTAATCGGAAAAGCCGTCCATTTGCTGAAGGTTTCAGGAAAAAATGACGAGACGGTATGCAGAATGAAATAATAAAACGGAGGATGAACGCCGTCCGCCAGATTAGATACAATCGGCCCGTATTCAAAACCGTGCCCTGATTTTACCGTCACATAATCATTGAAGAACGCAGCGGGAAACGTGTGGCCGTACAAATGATGCTGGCGGTCTTCCATAAAAGAATCAATGCCGTCTGCCAGATAAGGCCCTTGCCGGCTGTTGGCGTGGGCAAATGAAAATATTTCATCTCCGTGAAAATCTGTTTTCTGATAAAAATAAAGCGTTATCAGGCATAAGTTCAAAAAAACAATCAAAACAAGTTTATAATCGATTTTATGTCCAAACTTCATAGTTTCTTGCCTTTTTGGTTAAAGATATAATTTTTTCCCAGATAATAATTTGCAAGAATAACAATCCCTAAAACAAAATATTTGGAATACAAATCGGAACACCCGAAAAATTCAACCAGCAGAATGACGGACAAATAATCAAAAATCCCGCTTCCGCCGCGGCAGATAAAAAACTTTATCGCCTCGGAGGCAGCTTCTTGGGGAGTATGGCAGAAACTGCGGTACACATAAAATTTATTAATAAAATAAGCATAGATTTTGGCAGAGATAATCGCCGCCAGATTAGCCCAGTAATAACGCATGCCGAATAAAAGCAAGGCTGTATAAAGTGCAACATTTAATATGGTGATGCTGAGACCGGCCAGAATATAACGGCCGAATTCCGATTCCAGGATATGCAGTGCTTTTTTTAACATCATTTTTCTATAAGGGCTATAGTCCATACAATACAGTCAAAAACGGTAACTTTTTTATCGGGAAGAATGTGCTTTATAAACTTTTCAAACCCGTGCAAGGTATAATGATTGATATGGTCAGGCGGATTTCCCAGCCGCAAAATGTTTTTTCCCGAGAGCAGATTTCCTAAACAAAAATACGGCTCTTTGGGAACGGAAACGATAACGTAACTTTGAGCAATCCTGATCAGTTCCTTGAGGGCGGCTTCCGGATTTTTTAAATGTTCCAGAACTTCGGTTGAACATACCAGCTCAAAGGAATTGTCTCCGGTATCAATGTTATATATGTTTCCCGTTGAAAAACAAATCCTGTCGGACTGATGCTTTTGGGCATACGCAATCGCCTGAGGACTGGCATCCATGCCGGAAACTTTTGCTCCGTTAATATGCAAGGCTATCAGGTTGGAAATAAAACCTTCTCCGCAGCCGGCATCAAAAACGGTCGGTTGTTGCAAACCAAGGGAGTTGATAATTTTAAGCAGTTTATGGTTAAAATATTTCAGCATAAATTTTTTAAGCGGATTGGCCGTCGTATGCTTTTTCAGATTGCCGTCATTATAGGTCATGACTGTCATCTCCGTTAATAATCTGCCGGATAAAAAGACGTTTGTCCGGCTTTGGGGCATTATCGACAACCAGATTGGCAATAAGCCCGAGAGAAAAAGACTGAAATCCGATAAGAAGGAATAAAACGCCCAAAATCAACAGCGGTCGGTGTCCGATAGCCTGTCCGGAAAACCATAATACCGTCAAATAAGAGCAGATAAGGAAGCCTGTGGCAAATAAGGCTAACCCGATTTTCCCGAAAAAATACATGGGTCTGTCATAAAATTTTAGCAAAAACACAGCCGATATTGCGTCAAACATTCCGCGCAGATATCTTTCTGTGCCGAATTTTGATTTTCCGGACAATCTTTTGTGATGCGTAACCGGAATCTCTCCGATTCTAAAGCCGTTTCTTAATGCCAAAAGCGGAATATAACGATGAAATTCTCCGTAAATATAAAGAGATTTTACAACTTCCCTGCGATAAGCTTTAAAACCACAGTTAAAATCGTGCAGCGGAATACCTGAGATTTTGGCTGTAATAAAATTAAATATTTTTGACATCACCTTTTTTTCAAGCGGATCATGCCTGTCGGTTTTCCAGCCGGAAACAAGATCATATCCTTCATCAATTTTATTAATAAAATTGATAATGTCATCGGGGTCGTCTTGTAAGTCGGCATCAAGAGTAATAATAATATCCCCTTGGGTGTGTTGAAAGCCTGTTTGCAAAGCGATTGATTTTCCGAAGTTTTTACGAAGAGAGATTAATTTTGCACTGGTATCTTTTTGAACAATTGTTTTAATTTTTTCTTCTGTCGAATCTGTTGAACCATCATTAACAAAACAAATTTCATATTTGGAAAACAGGGATTTTTTTTGCAAAATCACCAAATTTTTTTTTAGTTTCTGATATAACGGAATAATATTGCCCTCTTCATTATATACAGAAATAATTACAGATAAACATTCATGCATTTTCAATACCCCGTTCAAACAGTTCGTTTTTCAATTTTATAATCATTTTGGGGCGAATATAAGTTTTTTTTTCAATTTATCATCATAAATCGCGCCACGGGCAAAATAATCAATAATGAAACAAGCGAAATTTTGCCGTGTTTTAAAAACATAAACAACCGTAGTTTTGAAAAATTTTGTGATTTTTATGCCGAAGTTGAATATTGTAAAGCAATGACGGCCTGTTTTCCATCCCTATTATGCAAGAAAGTGCTGATAGCGTAATGGATTGGCGAAAAGCAATAAAAAAGGAGGCCGGAGCCTCCTTTTATACGGGATTACAAACGGTATGTCGCCTCATTGCCATAATCGTCATAAAAACGAATAAGAGCATAGCCATTGCCGGTTGTTACTTCAATACTCGTGTTTCCGGCATCATAAGAAACCCTTTGAGACCGGTACAAGTCAAGGTATGCAACACTGCTACCGTTCTGAACCTTTAATCTGTTATTATATTTGGTCAAAATGATGTCGCCGATTTCAAGTTTGGTCGGTGAGTCAATTGTTCCCCAGATATAATACCCGAGCAGGCTGTCAAAAAATCTGTTTTGATAAAGCCTGTGACAGATAAAACGGTTGTGATACCCGCCCCATCGGTACCAATACCAGTTGTCAAAACGGCAATGATGGTGATAATGCCTGAAACCGTGATGATGATAAAATATTGGACGCCATGGGCGGTATGCAGGCGGGCCATAACCGTAATGATGCCTTGCGGGCGGGCGGTGATATGGTGCGGAATAATGCCGCCTCTCTCTTGTCCGGTCCCTGCGTTGCGGCGCTTGATGATATCTTTTATGATTATCAAAGCGGGCAGAGCGGCGGGGAGACGTACAACAAGAGGCTCTGCCTGACGAGCTTCGATGGCGCGATTGCTCAACTCTGTGGCTTTGCCTTCCGTTTCTTTCTCTTTGCGCGTAACCTTGAACTGCAAAGAATCCCATAACCAAAATAGTTATGATAAAAATTTTTCGCTTCATAAATATATATTTTTAATAGATTATTCAAAAATAAAATATCATACCTCGGGCCTGAAGTCCAGCATTTTTAGTGTGGTATTCTTTTTCAACAGAACTTTAATAAAGTAATATTTTCATCATTGATGTTTTGTTGCGGTCATGCTATCTTTCCAACCATATGATAACTTAGGGGAGGGATGTGTAATGGTGAATGATAACGGTTTTGTATGTTTGAGCAACAAACGGGCAGAATGTAAAATCTCTCTTTGGGGCGGAAATCTTGTGTCATATCGCCCCAAAAATGAAGATCATGATGTTTTTTGGCTTGGCGGGCGTAATAAATTTGATAATGTTCAGGCCATTCGCGGCGGCATTCCGGTTTGCTGGCCGAGAGTTGCGGAAGAAAAATTAAACAATAACCTGCCTCGTCACGGCTTTGCCCGAATATCTCTCTGGAATTTGAAGAATGTGGCAGTCAATGAGGATCAAATAGAGGCGGAACTGTCTTTAACGCCGGCGGACGGATTTAATGTCAATGCCATTGCCTCGCTTTTTATCAGGATAACGGACAAACTGGAATATCGTCTGGAAACCGTAAATTGTGGTGATGCCGGATTTGATTTTAGTGAGGCTTTGCATGCTTATTTTAATGTCAGCTCTGTTGAAAATGTGACAATAAAAGGCCTTGCCGGTCACCGTTATAAAAATTCATTGGATGGAAATTTTTATACTTTGGATAATGATTTGAAAATTAAAGGTGAAGTTGATTCAATTTTTATCAGCCATACAAAGGGTGTAGAAATTGAAGATACGGGGTTTAAGCGTATCATATCTGTAGAAAAAACAGGCTCTGACACGACCGTTGTCTGGAACCCGGCTAAAGACCTTGCCGAAATGGAAGCCGGACAGTATAAAAAATTTGTATGCGTAGAGCCGTCAAATCAGGAAGCGGCATTTGTGCGCCTAAAACCTCATGAAAAACATATAATATCAATGAACGTACAAGTTAAAAAATTAATATAATCATAATTTTTGACTTTTGGAAAGGCCGGCTTTTAAACATTTTAGCCGGCCCTATATCTTTTTATCATAATATTACCCCTTATAAAATGGCCGGATCCGCTTATTTATAAAAAATAGCAGAGGGTTTTTGATGATTTAACTTGATTCTAACTCATTTACTTTATAGAGTAGAAACGAGCAGGAAACTGCTTAGGGCGTCGAAAACCCTTTTATAGACTTAGTCGTGTGCACACGACTTTAACTTGTGCCGACTTCTGATTCTATCTGGACGGATGTCGGTGAATAAGGCTCAGCCAAATAAGCCGAGCCGTTTAAGTCTATACGGTTTTCGAACATCCGCCCGCCTTTTTTAAGAGCGGGTTTTGTTTTAACTAGTTAACAAGGATGTTTAATCGTATGAAAAAAGCTTTATTAATGACAACGGCATTGGTGGCTTTAGTTTCTGCCAATAATGCTTTTGCTCAGGCGTCATTACCTGATTTATCCGTAACGGATAATCAAGAATTGACCGAATCAACAGGAGTATCTTATAATACAATCAATGTTACCAAAGAAGGGATATTGACGCTGACCGGCGCAGATATTAAAACTTCTGCCAAAGATACGCCAACAACAGATATTACTGTTAATGGAACACTCAACTTAAAAAATGGCAGCGTTTTGGAAGCCGGAAGCGATATTGATAGTTTGGCAAATAACTCCAATATGTTGCTGAACGGAGCAACCATAACCATGAATGATTCAGATTTGGAAGCCAACGGCAACATCTCCATTAAAGACACCAAACTCAGTTCAACATCCAACCCTCCCGGAGAATACGGTATTTGGGCCGATGGCAATATTAACGTTGAAGGCGGAGATATGAAAATATCCAACTCATATCTGAATGCCGAAGGTGATATTGTTTTTAACGGCGGAACTCACGAATTTATTGATAGTGACATCAGTTCTGAAAACGGAAATATTACGATTAAGAACGGAAACATTGTCGGTGGCGGCTTCATGGCAAAAAACGGTGATTTTAACATTGAAGGCGGAACAGTAACCGACAATTCCGGTTCTAAGGAACAATCTGAAGCAATCGGGATCAAAAACCTTAATATCAAAGGCGGTACGCTGAATATTGCGAATGCCTTGGCTGACAATGCCGAAAACATTAACTTTAGCGGTGGTACCACCAATCTGACCAATGCAGAAATGGCTGCTTGGGAAGGAAATGTCAATATTTCCGGCGGAGAAATTAATCTCAAAGGTGATGATAGCTCTGAAACCGGATTATATGCCCGTAAAGAATTAAGCATTACCGGTGGCACGATTAATATGAGTGGTGACGATACGGTTATTAACAATATTGCCGATTACAAACCTGACGATTATCCTGTGTATGATTTGAACATCAATGGCGGAACAATTAGCGTTACCGGCAAAATGGCCGAAATTTCCAGCAGTCAAAACGTTAATATTAACGGCGGCACAATCAATATTGCCGAAGGCAGCACGCTGGGAATCTATGGCGGAAACGATCAAACTCCGACAACAGCTCAGCTCGGTTCCGCGGCAATTTTGAATATCGCCGGAACTTTGGATACCAGCCTGAACGGCAACGGAACGGTCAATTTCAATTCAAACAGCGGAAAAATTACCGGTAATGTCAATATGACCAACGGCGGCGTTATGAATGTCGGGTTAAACAGTGCGGTTATTAGTGGCGATGCAACATTTAATTCCGGTTCAACCCTGAAGTTGGAAATTGCCGACAGCGGTAACGGTTCTCTGCAAGCAGCCAACATTACCGGCAAAGAAGGATCCAAATTAGCCTTGAATATTACCAAGAAAATGGAAATCGGCCAGACTATGGAAGATGTCGCTTTGCTGAAAGGCAATGTAGACAATCACTTTACCAATGAGATTTCCAATAACCGTTATAAAGTAACCTCGGAAGACGGCAAGAATTTTGACGTTACCTATGAAAATTCGGCTTCCGATGTCGTGGCAGATACAGGAGGTTCTGCTAACAATGCCCAGACGGCAGAAGCCTGGGATACACTGACTCAATCATCGATGGCAAGTGCCAATGCCAAAGCGGTTGCTTCAGTTTTGAACGATTTGTCGCAGAATAACGAGCAGGCTTATGTTGATGCTTTGACAGCAGTTGCTCCTGAAGTTGCGCCGATGGTTCAACAGACCCAATCAGAAACCACAAATCAGGTCTTTGGTGCTGTCAGCACTCGTCTGACTGGCGGTTCAATCTCAACCGGCGGTGAAGGTATGGCTTCCGGTGACAGTATTTTCAAACGAGGGGCCATGTGGGTTCAGGGATTGTTTAACAAATCCAAACTGGACGATACTTCCAAAGCTAAAGGTTTTGACGCAGACAGTTCCGGTATTGCTTTCGGTGCTGAAAAATATGTTAATGATAATGTCAAAGCTGGTATCGGTTATGCTTACACAAACACCGATATTGACGGTTTTATGCGTTCAACCGATGTTGATACCCATACTGCCATTGTTTACGGTGAATATAAACCGTCTAACTGGTATGTAAACGGTATTGCGACCTATGGCTGGTCTGACTATTCTGAAGATAAAAACGTTGCCGGAGTTGGCGTTAAAGCTGACTACGATGTCGAAACCTTTGGTTTACAGGCAATGACCGGTTATGATATGAATATCAACGGCTTTGGTTTAACACCGGAAGCCGGCTTGCGTTATGTCCATATCAAACAAGACGCTTATAAAGATTCTGCCGACCAAAAAGTTTCCGGCAATGACAGCGATATCTTGACCGGTGTCATCGGAGCAAAGGTCAGCAAGAACTTTGAGCTGTCCAATGGTATGAATATCAAGCCGGAAGCACGTATTGCCGCAACGTATGACCTGATGAACGATGATGTTAATTCCGTCGTAACTCTGGCCAATGGTTCAGCATATAGTGTTGATGGTGAGGCTCTTGACCGTTTTGGTATGGAATTTGGTGCCGGTGTAACGGCAGAAGTCAACGACAATGTCGAAATTTCACTCGGTTACGAAGGCAAATTCCGTGAGAATTACCAAGACCATACCGGCTTGATTAACGCTAAGTATAAATTTTAAGCGTTAAACCGTCCAAACAAAGCAGCCTCGGATATTTTTTATTCGAGGCTACTTCGTTTTATAAATAAAAGAAAAAAACGCCCTTTCTGACAGTTTGTTAAATGTAACTGGAGACATCGGGCAGAATCCAAGTTGTTTTATTTGAAACCTATATTAAATTGAACAGAGGTTAAATATATAATATTACTTTCTTCCCTCTTGTTAGAATATTTTAGAAATAAAAAAGCTGAAAAATTTCGTTTGCTTCAAAAAAAGAAGACACTTATGTAGGGATGCAAGATTTTGTTGTTGAATTATTCTAAGCAGAGTTTAATTATAAATTATGAGCTGTTTCTTGAGCACCGTAAAGAAATTCTCATTATGAAGGAATGTCTTATGCTGATTAAAATGACAATTTAGTTACTTCACCACACTGCATTCATCTATTAAAATTAGTTTTTTGTTTTCTTTCGCGATATCTTTCAGATGCTTTGTAAATCCGCTTTTTGAAAATATGCCGTAGGTTAAATCATACCCTTTGAAATCGTCAACTTGGCATTTTTCCACCAGCTTTGCATAAATATTAACGTCAACCGGCTTGTCGTCTTTGTAATATTTACATTCAGCCGCAAAAATATGCCGGTTGCTTTCATCAATGGCAACCAAATCTATCTCTTCATTTTTGTCCCAGTATGCGCCGATACGAGAAGGAACAAAATCGATTTCTTTACTTTTGCATAGTTCTGCAAATATGTTGCGGCAGATTTCTTCATAAACAAATGCTACGTGATTATCAATAAAATTGGATTTTAGTTTATCTTGTACAAAATTCAGATTATCCAGTTCAAGCTCTCCTTTGTAAGGAAAAACAAACATAAACCAAAAGCGGATAAAAATATCTCGAATAAAATATAATCCTTTACGGCTTTTTTCCGGATTTTTTTCGGTGGCCGGCACACGTTTTTCCAATAAGTATAAACCCTGCAAAGTTTCCAGATAGGGACTTAATTTGTTGCCTTCCGTGGACATTGCCGAAGCTATCTCCGATAGTTTGTGATTATTTTGAGCTATTGCTTTCATAACCGAATAATAGTTTACCGGTTCTTTAACTTCCTTATTGAGTAAAAATGCCGGTTCTTCGTACAAAAAGCCGTTTTTATTAAGAATGACGCGGGAGATATTATCCATTAAAGAATTTTTGTTATCAAAGAACTCCAAATATTTCGGAATGCCGCCGGTTACGGAATAAAGCTCAACCACATCGGAAAAAGACTTATGGTGATAATGTTGTCTGATATCGAAAAAAGGAAGCGGCGCCAATCGGATTTGAGATGTACGGCGACCATACAAAGGACTGTTTTCGGCCAAAACCTGTTTCGTCATCATATTAATGTATGAACCGCAGATAATGACCATAATATTTTGCTTTGATAAGACTTCATCCCATGCTTTTTGAAAGATTGAAGTGAAAGCGGGATTTGTGTTGACCATGTACTGAAATTCATCAAGAACGAGCACTTTTGTATTTTTGCTAGGAACAGCAGCAAACAGCTTGAAGAGCTCAATCCAATCATCAAAATTAGCTTTGGTGATAAATTCCTGGTTGGCAAATTGCGATAAACTTAAAGCAAACCGCTTCATACTCTGCGGCTCGGATTCTTCTGTCGCCAAAAAGTACAGAGCCGGCTTGTCTTTAATGAATTCTTGAATTAAAGCAGTTTTTCCGATACGTCTGCGACCATATATAACAACAAAGGAATGTTTATTATTATATTCTTGCTCTATATCACTAAGTTCTTTTGTTCTACCGATAAATTCCATACCATCACCTGTATAATCATTTTATTTAATATAATATAGATTAGACTAATTTAAATTATGTTGCAAGAGAAATTTTTCAAATATAAAAAATATCAAACAGTGCATATTCTTTAGCATTATCTCTCAACCCCTTGAAAAATATAGACTTTGCAAAAAGGCGAAAAATGCCACAATTGCAAAATATCAAACTTTGTTATAAAACATCACTTTGTTTGACATTTTAGAGTTTTTATATTTCATCAAGTTTACTATTATTCAAAACATTTTCTATCATATACAGCGGAATATTATACAAACCATTATTAACCTCAAATCCGGCCAAAGAAGTACGAATAGAAATTTGAGGTTGATACTTTTGCCTGTATGTAGCCAAACTTTTTGCTTTAAGATTAACAATTGCCTTAACTTCAACGGGAATTACCAAATTTGCTCTTTGGATGATAAAATCTATTTCAGCCTGCCCGACATCTGTTCCCCAATAGTTTATTGGCAAGTCATCATTCGTTTTGAATTCTTGTAAAACATACTGCTCTGTTAAAGCACCTTTAAATTCCTCAAAAATTCTGTCCCCTTCTATAATAACCTTTGCATCAAGCATTGCTTTGGCACAGAGCAAACCGGTATCTAACATATACAGTTTGAAAGACGAGCTAATCCTAATATTTCCCAAGAAGTATCTTTTATACCATATAAAATGTACCCACCTTGATTGTTAGCAAATGATATCAAAGGTTTGATTAAAGATCTTTCATCTGCACTAAAATTTCCTTTACATTCAAATATACTTAATTCATCTATATCTAGGACATTATCCATGTTTCTTTTCAATCTTAGTAGCTTTGATAGTGTGCTATCAGAGATAGGAGAAGTATCTTCTTGTTGGGCTGATGACGATAGAAAAGTTTGTAGTTCTTTCTCTGTTGCCATCTGAATGTCTTGGCCTTTTTGTCCGTTGATAATTTCACTAATCCGGCCACAATTAATGTGTAGAGAGGGATTAGCACGTTTAGTATTTATAATACCAACAATTTCTTGATTATTTTTTCCATCGGCATGTAATTTTTTAGCAACTGCAATTTCTTGAATTGTAAGTGTTTTTTTTATTTTTTGTAGCATGTTAGTTTTCCTCTATATAAAAATAGTATATAATTAGATAATTCAAAGTTCTAGAGTTATAATGCTAAATCCACAACGGTTTTGTTACTTCTCCATCTCTTTGGCCAGTTTGTTGACCAAAGCCATATCTCCGCTTTTGTAGGCAATCAGCAGCGGATAGTAGTATTTTGAGCCTTTACCTTCCCTCATTTAATGGGCTGCACATGGAAAACGCTACACAAATATATCAAAAAGCATTGTTTAACTTAAAAGTCTTATTTGTGCAAATAATGCTTGATTTCCTCCAAAATGTGTTATATGATCACACTAATTGGAGGAAATATGATATATTCATTGGATGATTTAAGCATAAGATTTAAGGATTATACCGATATAAGGGGCAAAATCGGACGAGAAGTAAAGAGTGGTCGTTTGATACCCGTAGCTCGCGGACTTTATGAAACAGATGCCAATATATCAGGGAAATATCTTGCAGGACGAATTTTCGGCCCCTCATATCTTTCATTTGATTATGCTTTATACATACATTCCCTCATACCTGAAGTCATTTATAACACTTATACATCAGCAACATTTAAAAAGGAAAAGACCAAAAGTTATCACAATACCTTTGGAACTTTTACATATCGTGATATTCCAAGTGATGTTTATCCGTTAGGAATTAAATTGTATCAGGAAAATGGCTATTCTTACCAAATAGCCACCCCGGAAAAAGCATTGTGCGACAAGCTTTATTCTCTAACACCTGTTAAAAATTTACAAGAATTAAGGGAGCTTTTATTTAATGATTTAAGAATAGATGAAGATGAATTTAACAAGCTTAATAAAGAAATCATATGCGAGCTTGCCCCCTTATATCATTCAACCAATCTTAAATTATTATGCAAGTTCATTAGGAGAAACTAATAATGCAAACTATTTTAGAACAAATGTTAGAGCAATATAAAACCAATACTCTTGAAGAAAAGAGAAACGCCATTAAAGAAATCGTGCAAGAAGTGGCTTTATGTGGCTTATCTCGGGCAGGTTTCTTCAAAAATGCCGCCTTTTATGGAGGCACGGCTTTGCGTATTTTTTACGGACTTGACCGATTTTCTGAAGATTTGGACTTTTCTTTAATAGCCCCTAACAAAGATTTTGAACTACAACGTTATTTTTCCGGATTGGAAAGTGAATTAGCTTCGCTTGGGTTGCAGTTTACCATTGAAGAAAAACAAAAAGCTGTGGATTCTGATATTAAATCTGCCTTTTTAAAAGGAAATACCAAACAACACATTTTAAGCATTTATGATATTAGAAATATCAATATTAACCCAGATGAAAACATCAAAATAAAATTTGAAATTGATACAAATCCACCTGCATTTGCTACTTTTGAAAACAAATATCGTTTATTGCCAGCCCCTTATCAGGTAAAACTTTATGATGTTCCATCTTTATTTGCAGGAAAATTGCACGCTGTAATTTGCCGGGCTTGGAGAAATAGAGTCAAAGGCAGAGATTTATATGATTATGTATTTTATTTGGCAAAACAAGCCAAGGTTAATATGCCACATCTGCAAGCAAGATTAAAAGATTCTGGGGTTTTGACGGATAATCAGTCTTTTACGCTTGAAAATTTACACACATTGCTTAATGAGCGATTTAATACCATAGATTTTGAACAAGCAAAACAAGACGTGTTGCCGTTTATTGCCAATAAAAGCAAATTAGACTTATGGAATAAAGAGTTCTTTATTGAAATTACAAAAAACTTACAAAGCAAAGAAAATTAGCTTTTCTTAACTACAAAATTTATACTATTTCTTTTGCTAATTCATTAACTCGTTTCATATCGCCGCTTTTGTAGGCAATAAGGAGCGGATAGTAGTATTTTGAGCCTTTACCTTCGCCGCGGTAAGGGATTCTTTGGATGCCGCTTGCTTTATCTTCCTTGCGCATAGCAAGCAAGGTATTATACGAAAGCCCTAAAATGCTTGCTGCTTGTTTGATATTAACCCAGTCAGATTTAATCGCAATGTCAATTTCCAGCCCGTCTTTATCAAGTTTCTTGTCAGCCGCAATCGCACCGACATTTTGTTCGTAAAACTTGGCTTCTTTGCCATATCCGCTTTTGTTTAAGGCGGTCAGGAAACTTTTAAAGCCGTCTTTGGCAGTTTGGGTAATAAACGGGGCAAAGCTCAAATTCTGGATTTTGACTTCATCTTCAAATTTAGCATTCTTAAAGCTGACTTCGCGGAAGAAAGTCAGATATTCCAAAACGCTCTTAAACGGAATAACGCTTTCATCAAAATTCACAGTGCCTTTGAAAAGGGTATTTCTGATTTCCAGATGATAAAGACCTAGATTTCCTTTGGCATTAAAAGTATGCATATTCAGGCGACTGTTTTCATTAAACAAACAACGGTCAATTTCTACCGGAACACGGGTATGTATTTCATCAAAGTTCAGACTGCCGTTAAAAACACAACTGTTAAATTCTATCGGGGCGTCCGGTTCTTCATCGCGGAGACGTACATTGTAAGCTTCTTCAAACAAACAGTCGTAAAATCCGACGCCGGCCGGCGGAATATCAATTCCGTCATTAACCCCAAAACGACAGTTAATGAAATATAAAACGCTGATATAAGGCGAACTGGTGGCACTGAACAAAGCTCCGGCAGAAGTTACATCACCGAAATCAAAGCCTTTGAAACAAATTCCGATAAGGCAGCCCTGCAAAAATACTTTGATATTCTTAAGCTCACGCCGGAGGGGCATCTTTTCATTATTTGGCAACAAGTTATTGATGGCCGGCACAATGTCTTCTTCAAAGTCATAATCATAAGGAACATACTCTTTGCCGCTATCGCTGATGTATTGTAAAACTTCGCCTTTGGATTGGAAAAGTCCTTGTTTGAAATTAAGATGTGCCATAGTTCCTCACAAATGCCTCGTTTAACTTTAATCAGATTAGGCATAAACAAGTTTAATTTCGCTTAAAAAACATCAAAATTTTGCGATTCTCTGCCGTTTTTATCAAAAAAACACCATTTCCTTCCAAACTTTTTACCCCGCTAAATACAGCAATATCTATTTAAATACATTTAAAAACGAGTTTCTTGAAAATGCTTAAAAAACAAAGCATTGACTTTCATTTTTTGTTAAGCTCATACTAATTTCATCAAAGCAATGGTGCTTTGTATAACAATTTAACGAAAGGAACAAAAATGAATTTTTTATACTGCTTAATCAATTCTTTCAGGCAGAACTATAAAGCCAAAAAAGAATACCAAAAATTAGAACACCTCGTCAAAATGGCACGCTTTGCCTATTAAAATAAGCAACCAATAAAAATCATTACATCAACCATTTAACTCCAAATGGCTCGCTGGGAGACCAGTTTGTCATAAAGAATTATTATGCTCTTTTTTAACAATTAACCTACTTTTGAAAGGAAAATAAAATGAAAGATTTTTTAGGAAAATACAAAGCACAAAAAATTGAAACTTCACAGGACGAAGGTAAATTGACCCTGATTACAGCAAAAGAACGCATTTTAAAGTTGTTAGCCGACAATATAAGAAACTTCAAAGACGATAACTGGAATCTGCAAAACCGGATGAACAAGCTGATGATTGACACCGAAAATAACACAATTTTCAGCTTGCGACTGGGTGGTAAAAAGATTGTCCGCTACTCTTTGGATTTATTGGATACCATGCAGAAAATGCAATTTTTGGCTGATTTCCACACGAGCGTTTCAAATGGAGAGTTTGATGAAGACATCTTAAACTTCTTGGCTAAAGAGGTAGATATCGCCAATCAGCGTAAAAAAGAAGCCAATGAACGCAGGCGACTGAAAAAACAGGAAGAACGCGAAAAACGTGCTGAAGCTGCTCGTCAAAGAACTCTTGCTGCGGCAGAACCGTTGTTAAACAAAGAGTTGATACCCAATCTCTCGCTTTATGAACAACTCTAAAATTCAGGAACCTTATCAGAGGGGAACAAAGCCCCTCTGATATAAAATCATGCAAAAACAAAATGCTAACCTAGTTTTTGCTTGAGTTTCGGTAAAGGAATACGATACAATGACAACAAGATTAAAAGAAATATTGCAAGACATTGCCCCAAAATCGTTATCGGATATGGAATTGGAGGCCGCTGCCCGCAATTTGATAGGTTTTGCCAAATGTTTGTTAGCAATGAAACAGGAGATTTTAAGAAATGAAAGCAGTCATACTAACTCGCGTATCAACCAAAATGCAGGAAAACGGTTGGAGCTTAACCGCACAAAGCACTCGGCTTTTTGATTATGCCGACCGTAAAGATTTGGAGGTTATCAAAACTTTTGAAATTATAGAAAGTTCTACTCACGGTGAACGCAAGCAATTTATGGAAATGATTGCTTTTTGCAAACGTCAACGTGAAACAATCGCCATCATTGCTGATACGGTTGACCGTGTGCAACGCTCTTTTAAGGAAAGCGTGCTTCTTGACGAGCTGATGAAGCAAAATAAGATTGAGCTTCACTTTTACCGAGAAGGAATGGTCTTAAACAGCCAATCCTCATCCGTTGATATTATGCGTTGGGATTTCTCGGTAATGGGTGCAAAAGCCTATGTTTTGCAGCTTGCGGAAAATATCCGCCGTTCTAATGAGCAAAAGAACAAAAACGGTGAAATCACGGGAATGGCACCAATCGGCTATGAAAATTTTATTGATGAGCGAGGAAAGAAATTTGTCCGCCCAAAAGAACCGGAAGCAAGCATTATAAAAAAGATATTTGAGCTTTATTCAGTAGGGAATATAAGTGTCGGAGAGTCCGTTAAATATGCTGAATTATTAGGATTGAAAACAAAGGCTGGTAAGAAAATCGGCAGAAACACGATTTATTATATTTTGGATAATCCGTTTTATTATGGTGAAATGCGAACTAAAAGAGGTCTAATCAGGCACATCTACCAACCATTGATAACCAAAGAACTTTGGGATTTGTGTCAAGAAAGAAAAGCCGAACATAACTCAAATATCAGTAGTCCGAATGTAACTAAAGAGCCATTTGTTCTGCAAGGCATCATTAGATGCGGTATAACAAATAAGCTTTGTGTTTGTGAAGTGAAAAGGAAAAAATACAGTTATATTTTCAGCTATAATATTAATGGAGAAAGATTATATGCACATGAGGAAACCATTTTAAAAGAGTTAGAAACGATATTAAACCGCATCAAATTGCCGGCAAATGTTGTAGAAGAACTTAAAGAAGAGCTCAAAAAAGCCAAGTCAAATGAACGAAAATATTGTCGCGATGCTATAACAAAGCTCAAAACCGAACAAGAAAAGTTTAAGGATAAACTAGACCACTTGTTTGATTTAAGGCTTGACGGAGAACTTGACCGAAAAACCTTTGATACCAAGCGAAACGACCTGCAATTAAAGATGAATCGCCTGAAAAATAAAATCATTGCCCACGAAAAGGCAGACGATTCCTTTAACTGTACGATATTAGAACTTTTAGACATCGCAACCGAAGCAGGATATTTGTTCTCTCATTCACGAAATATAGAACTTAAAAGGTTTCTGTTACGCTTTGTTTTCAAGAATTTATGGCTGACAGAGGGAAAATTAACCTACGCACTAAACTTCCCATTTAATGAGTTTGAAACAATCAAATTTAAGAAAATCGGTCAGACAGCGTTAGAACACACAGAAACCAAGCAGAATAAGGCTTTGCGAGGATTTGACAGCAAAATCGTAGGAAATGACAATACACAATCGTTAGAACACCAAAATGCTGATAAAAAACAAGAAGTTAGACCTCAAAATCTAACCTCTGTTCAGTCTGGCTGGCGAGATGATGGTGAATCAGAAAGAAAATCAGCCCCAATTTATAGTATTTTTGTTAGTCAACATGATAAAATTTTAGCGATGAAAGAGCAAGTCTTACTCATCAGAGGATTGCTTGCTGTCTAAAGTCAGTTCCATCCAAAAACACAAGGGATAAATCACATTTTCGTAAAAAATCTTCAATTATACAGGTGGAAGTGCTGAATAATCCATTGTTTTTGTTGTGAATAATAAAAATGTAGATATACTACATATTAAAAGATTCACTAATTTTAAACTATAATAGAATTACAATCTCGAAAAATTAATACAGAGGACTTGATATGGCATACATTTTTATGGATGAAAGCGGAGATTTAGGGTTTGATAAGAGTAAAGCTCGTAGTTCGAAAAATTTTCTTATAACCTTTTTCTTTTGCGATAACCCTAATCCATTTGAAAAGATTGTAAAGAAGACATTTCTTTCTATGCCTCAAGATAAGCAAAAAAATCATTGCGGAACGCTTCATGCTTGCCATGAGCATCCGAAAACTAAAATGAAATTGTATAATTTGCTGAAAGAAAAACAAGATTTCTCAATTATGGTGATACGCTTAAATAAGTCAAAAGTATATACCGATTTGCAAAATGAAAAAAATGTTCTCTATAATTACATAACGAATATTTTATTGGATAGGATTATTAGCAAGAAGTTATGCAATACTAGAGAGCCGATATATTTTGTTGCATCACAAAAGGATACAAACAAATATTTGAATAAAGTATTTACAGATTACATCAAGACAAAAGTCAAAAATAGAATTGATTTGAAACTAGAAATCAAATCGTCATCAAGACATAAATGTCTTCAAATTGTAGATTTTCTATCTTGGGGAATATTCCAAAAATACGAACATAATGACGAGAGTTATTATGAAATGGTAAAAAAATTCATTGTTGAAGATTATTTGCTATTTAAATAAAGAATACAGGAAACCTTACGAACTATTTACGAGGAACGTTCAGAACCCCATCCGTAAGGATTTACTCCTGTTACTTATAATATAGTATACAAATATTAAAAAATCAATAATTTTTCTAAAAAAGTAGAAAAATGTTAATATGTAAGGAAAGCTCAGGAAAACCTACGTTTGTAAATAAGCTAAAGACAAAACCATTAAATTAATGGGAGTGATAAAAAAGAATAATATTAACCAAAGTAAGACAGGTTTATTTTGTTGACTTTGAGAAATATTTTAGTTGATTCTTAACAGTTGTATTTGTAGTGTATTATTAGATGGTTAATGAAAAGAGAAAATTAGATGACTTTTAATGAAGATACGCGAGTTAAAATTCCTGCAATTCTAACCTTAACAAGATTAGGTTATGATTATATTTCATTAAAAGGTAGAGATGATATAGACCAAGAAACAAATATTTTTAAGGATATTTTTTTCAAAAATATCAGAAAACTTAATCCTTCAGTAGAAGAAACAAATATTCAAAAGTTTTTCCAAAAAATACAGCTGATGCTTGATAATGATGATTTGGGCAAAGAATTTTATCAAAATCTAATAAAACCGACAGATATTAAGCTCATAGATTGGGAACATATTGAAAATAACCAACTCAATGTTTGTACGGAACTTACCTATGGAAATAAAGATGAAGATAATTTTCGTCCTGATATTACATTACTTATAAATGGTATTCCTCTAGCATTTATTGAAGTGAAAAAGCCAAATAATCGTGAAGGCATTATGGCGGAGAGAAATAGAATTGAAACTCGTTTTAAGAACAGAAAATTCCGTCGTTATATTAATATTTCCCAGATCCTATTATTCTCAAATAATATGGAGTATGAGGATGAAGATGTAGAGCCAATTCAAGGAGCTTTTTATGCAACAGTTAGCAAAGGAAAAGCTTTTTTTAACCAATTTAAGGAAGAGCCAGACAATAGAGCTTGGCTCTTTGGGCAACTTAAAGATGAAAAGGATGAAGTTGAAAATACTATATTAAAAGATACAAACTATGCTGTTATGAAAGCTAGTAAGGAATTTGAATTAAATAAACGACCAGATAGACCAACTAATAGAGCTATAATTTCGTTATTCTCTCCTGCAAGAATTTATGATTTTCTTCGTTTTGGATTGGCTTACGTTGAATATGATGATGAAGATGGTAAGCATATTTTACAAAAGCATATAATGCGCTATCCGCAGTTTTTTGCGAGCAAAGCAATTCAAACGGCATTAAATAATAATACCAAAAAAGGCATTATATGGCATACGCAAGGATCTGGAAAAACTGCTTTAGCCTATTTTAATGTTCATTGGTTAACAGATTACTTTGCTCGGCAGAATATTATACCAAAATTTTATTTTATTGTTGATCGCATTGATTTACGAAATCAAGCAAAAGCAGAGTTTACAATTCGCGGCCTAGAAGTTCATGAAATTGAGGATAAAGAAGATTTTAAAAGAGATTTACAACGAAATTCTACAAGAAAAGGTAATAATGGTCAGGCAGAAATAACAGTTTTAAACATCCATAAGTTTTCCGAAGATGCAAGAGCCACAAAGAAAAGTGACTATAATGTTAATACCCAAAGGGTTTATTTTATTGATGAGGCACACAGAAGCTATAATCCTAAAGGTAGTTTTCTAGTTAACTTGATACAATCAGATCCAAATGCCATAATTATTTCTCTTACAGGTACTCCTCTTTTAGGAAAGGGAGAAACAAGAATTGCTACTAAGGACATTTTTGGAGATTATATACACAAATACTATTATAATCAATCTATTGCTGATGGATATACATTAAGACTAATACGAGAAGAGATAGAAACGGAATACAAACTTCATTTAAAGAAAATTTTTGAAGAACTGGAAATCCAAGAAGGTGATGCTAGGAAGAAGCAAATACTCGCTCACAATAATTTCTGTACCCCACTTTTAGAATACATAGTACAAGACTTGAGAAAAGCACGCATCCAACACAGCAATGATACTATCGGAGGAATGGTTGTTTGTGATAGCTCCGAACAAGCAGAAGTTTTATTCTCATTATTCAAAGAAATATATGAGGGAAAAGCGAAGGATAAGCATACGCTCAGTACGGCAGCCCTTATATTGCATAACGAAGGCGATAAGCAAAGTCGTAAAGATAGTGTCAAAAGTTTCAAAAATGGTAAGATTGATATATTATTTGTTTATAATATGCTCTTAACAGGATTTG
Source organism: uncultured Pseudomonadota bacterium (assembly GCA_902495305.1). Classification (GTDB taxonomy): domain Bacteria; phylum Pseudomonadota; class Alphaproteobacteria; order RF32; family CAG-239; genus MGBC133411. The sequence continues at coordinate 57,555 of CABUWG010000001.1, forward strand.
ACGCTCCTCGTTTAAAGAAATTATATCTTGGTCGTGTGATTAAAGAACATAACCTTTTACAGACATTAACTCGTGTAAATAGACCTTATGAGAACTTTAGATATGGTTATGTTGTAGATTTTGCCGATATTAAGAAAGAATTTGATAAAACAAATAGGGCATACTGGAAAGAACTGCAAGCAGATTGGGGTAGTGATATAACTGGCTATGACAAATTATTCAAATCGGCAAATGAGATTGAAAGAGATATTCAAGATATTAAAAATATTTTATGGGAATATGAAACAGATAATGCAGAAATTTTTCAACAACAAATAAGTGAAATAAAAGACAAAGGGGCACTTCAAAAAATAGCTAAAGCTTTAAAATTAGCATCTGAGCTATATAATCTGATTAGATTAAATGGATATGACGAACTTATTGCAAAACTAGATTTTCATAAGTTTAGGAGATTGTTGTCTGAAGTAGAAAATCGTATTGCTAAAATAAACCAAAGCGAAGCCTTAAAAGCAGGGCAAGACATTACACAGTTATTAAATGAAGCGTTAGAAGATTCAATATTTATTTTTAGAAAAACAGGTGAGAGTCAATTAGATTTGGCTGCTAATAGTTTCAAAGATGCACTTCGTAAGACAAGGGAGGCAATGGAACGCTCTCCTGATAAAAAAGACCCAATATGGGTTTCTTTAAAAGAAGAAATTGAACGTTTACTAAGGAATAAGAATTGGGAAGAAGCAGATGCAGAAGATATTGAAAGAGGAACAAAAATATTAGATGATATATATGCTCGCATTTCTGAATTAAATCGTAAAGCACTTTTGTTATCTGCAAAATATGAAGGAGATTTGAAATATGTAAGACTCCATCACGAATTTATTCGTATGGGGTTATCCCAAAATGAACAAAAAGTATATGATATACTTATGCAAATAAAGCGAAATACGGATGAAACTTTGTTGTTAAATGGAAATATTCTTGCTAGCAACGATGCTTATTTTGAAAGCTATATTCAGCAACAGGTAATCCAAGTATTTAAATCAAATGCTATCAAACTGAATCCAGAAGTTGCAAAACTTGTGAAATCAGTTATTGTCCGTGAGTATATAAATGAACGTGAAGGTATCGCAGAATGACAGACTATAAACAGCAAACAAAAACACTTATTGATGAATTGAAGGCCATTTGTACGAGTAATGGTTTAGGTAACGATGGTAATGAGTTTAAAATCATTACTCAAGTGTTTTTATACAAATACTTAAATGATAAATTTATCTATGAAATCAAGCAATCAGAACCTTCTTTAGCTAGTGCAGCTAATATTGATAACAAATTAGCCAAGTATTCAGAAGATGATTATGAAATGCTTTTAATGGGACTACATCCGTCTGCAGCTAGACTTAAAAGAGAGCATTTTATATCATTTTTAGCTAATCACGCTAACGAAGACGACTTCCACAAACGTTTTGATGATACTTTGTTGGATATTGGTCGCTTTAACTCTGCTATATTTTCTATCAAAACAGATGGTGGAGCGCAAGTTGTAATGTTTGATGAATTATCGCAATTTATAACAGACCCGAGTAAAAGAGATGGATTTTGCCGAGCAGTAGTTGATCGTTTAACAGAATTTAGCTTTGAGCATGTTTTTGATGCTGGATATGACTTCTTTTCAACAATCTTTGAATATTTAATTAAAGATTATAACAAAGATGGTGGTGGAAAATATGCTGAATATTATACACCTCGTGCTGTTGCACGAATTATGGCAGCTATTCTTGTTGAAGGGCAACCGAAAAACATTAAGATTTATGACCCTTCGGCAGGTTCTGGTACTCTGTTGATGAGTTTGGCTCATGCTATTGGTGATAACAGATGCACTATATATTCTCAGGACATTTCGCAAAAATCGTCGGGAATGTTACGTTTGAATTTGGTTTTAAACAATTTAGTAAGTTCTATTCCTAATGTAATTCAAGGTAATACAATATTAGCACCGCGCCATTTTGATAGAGATGGTAATTTAATGAAATTTGATTATATTGTGTCAAATCCGCCATTTAAGTTAGATTTTAGTGATTTTAGAGCCAATCTTGATACGCCTGGAAATAATGAACGTTTCTTTGCGGGGATACCAGCTATACCAAATAAGGACAAGGATAAAATGGCAATTTATTTGCTTTTTATTCAGCATATTATGTTTTCTTTGGCTGAAAACGGAAAAGCCGCTATCGTTGTTCCAACTGGTTTTATAACAGCACAAAGCGGTATAGAAAAGAAAATTCGCGAGCGGCTGATAGAAAGACATTGGCTAAAAGGTGTTATTTCTATGCCTTCTAATATTTTTGCAAATACAGGAACAAATGTCTCTGTGCTTTTTCTAGATAAAACAAATCAAGATAAGGTAATCTTAGTTGACGCTAGCAAGCTAGGCGAAAAAGTAAAAGAAGGAAAAAACCAAAAGACAATTTTATCAAAAGCGGAAGAGCAAAAGATTATTGATGCTTTTCGTAACAAAGAAGCCATAGATGATTTCTCCGTTGTTGTCAGCTATGATGAAATAAAGGAGAAAAACTATTCTTTTTCAGCTGGTCAATATTTTGACATTAAAATTGAATATGTTGATATTACAGCCGAAGAATTCAAGGCTAAAATGGATAGTTTTAAGGCTAATTTGAATGAATACTTTAAACAATCCAAGGAATTAGAAGAAGAAATCAATAAACAGCTGGAGAACTTAAAGTATGAGTAATTTATCTACGGCTGATAAACAATATTTAGAAAATGCACTAAGATTAGATAACAGTCCGCTAGTTCATTTTGATTTTCAAACATTCTTTAAAGAGTTAGGCGTTGATATTGATAACCCTAAATATGCACAGGATGGAACCTCTAAGGCTGCACTTATGAGAAAGTTTTGGGAACTAGAGAGTAATTCTTTGGTAGGACGCTCAATTCTTGAATTAGCAGCATTATTTAGGAATTTAGAATTAAGAACCCCTATATCTGTAAAATTTAGTGTGGAAATTGAAAAAATAGGCCATAAGCTTATGATGTATGATGATGTAGAAATAAAACCTACTCGTAGTGAAAAGAATAACAATAATGAGTTAAAAATTGAATTGTGGCCTGAAATTTATAATCATGTGAAATCTTATTTAGATAATGAAGATTATTTTCATGCCGTAGAGGAAGGATACAAAATTGTTCGCCGTAAATTACAAGAATTAACAGGTGAAGAACAAGCACATAAAGCCTTTAATGAAGAAAATTACGAAACAATCTTTGGGCACAAACCTCAAGATGCCATAGAAAGAGACTTTTTTGAAGGAACAAAATTTTTGAATATGGCAATACAAAAATTCCGCAATGAAAAGGCTCACGATATTGCTAAACCATTAAATAGAAATATTGCTATTCACTATTTAGCACTAACGAGTTTGGCTTATGATTTGATTACACGGAACGAGAAATCAAACAAATAGTGGAGAATGAAATGAACGATATTTCACAAACTTTATTAAATAGGATAACCGAGATAGAAAATCAGGTTAATTCTGATGATTATGTGAATGATTATGAGATATATAATAAACTAATAGCTACATTAAAAGCTATGGAAAATAGGATTAAAGCACAAAATCCGTTATTATTTAATATTCCCAATATAACAAATCCTATTCAGAATAGTCTTAGCAACCTCTTTGCATATACAAAGTCATTTGGTGATTCTAAAAATAGAAATTATATAAACAATATCAATGATACATTGAATGCATTAATACCTGCAATAAATACGATTCCAGCATCATTGAAAGGTGAAACAGCTACTAATCTAAATAAAATATTACAAGATTTTGAAAATAATAACACAGCTATAATTGAACAACTTATAAAAGAAAAAACATCATTTGAAACACAACTTACAGGAATAAAAACACAAGTTACGACATTAGAAAAGAGAATAGAAACAAAAAATACTGAATTGGATAATATTTCAAGCAATCAACAAACTCAATTTTCAGCAGCTCAAGAAAAACGTTTAAATGAATTTGGTGATAAATTAAAAGAATTTGAAAGCAAGTATAGCGAACAAGAAACAAAACAATTAAAGAATTACACAACAACCTTTGATAATTTGAAAATTACAGCTGAGCAAAAATTACAGTCAATAGAAGAAATTAAGACTAAAATTGAAAAAATATATGATATTGTTGGTCAAGAATCTATTGTTGGTTCACAAAAAGCATATGCAGATAGAGCGGGTAAGTTTGCAGATAAATTATTCTTTTCAGCAATAAGTATTATGGCATTTGTAGCGATAATTGTTATTTTTCCAATCATAGAAGCTCTGTGTAATAGCATTTTTGTCTTTGATCCAACAAAAACTTTTTCTAATTTAAATTGGGAAATAATGTTGTGTCGTTTGCCAATAGCAGCATTGTTATTGTTACCTGCGTTTTATATGGCAAGTGAATCTAAAAGGCAACGAGATAAGGAAAACAAATATAGGGAACTTGAAATAAAAATGGCAGCGATAGAACCTTATTTCAATAACATTTGTGAAAAATGTAAAGATAACAATACGCAATTACCTGAAAAAGATGCTGTAAAATTAGAATTGGCAAAGGCATTGCTTTCTCCGAACACAGAAAAAATAGATAACAATGTTATCATCCCTCCAGAGGTTTCAAGTTTAATAGAGAATATCGTAAAGGAGGTATGTAAAAAATGAGAGTAAATATAGGTGATATTTGCAAAATTGTTTCAGGAGGTGACAAACCAAATATTGTATCCGAGAATCCAAATTCTGAATACAGATATCCTATATATGGAAATGCTTTAGATAATAAAGGATTGTATGGATACGCAAGTTTTTCTGTAATAAATGAACCATCTGTTACTATTTCAGCACGAGGTTCAAATTGTGGAGAGGCTTTTTTTAGAAGTGAGCCATATGTTCCTATTGTAAGACTATTATCATTAATACCGAATAAAAATGTGATTGAGCCTAGATATTTATATTATCTAATAAAAAATATGCATTTTAAAAGTACGGGTTCAGGACAACCCCAAATAACAATCCCTCAAATTGCTAATTGTAAGGTTGATATTTTTGAAAATCTAATACAACAAAATAAAATTGCTGATATTTTATCTGTTTTGGATAACAAAATAGAATTAAACAACAAAATAAATGCAGAACTGGAAAATATGGCGAAGACCCTATATGATTACTGGTTTGTGCAGTTTGACTTTCCTGACGAGAAAGGACGACCGTATAAATCCGCCAACGGAAAGATGGTATATAATGAGGTCTTAAAACGAGAAATACCAGAGGGCTGGGAAGTAATCAAATTTGATGATATAGTAGAACAGGCTCCAAAATTAAAAGCAATAAAAGCCCCAGACTATAAAAATCAAGGAAATATACCTATTGTAGACCAAGCGAGCACATTAATTACGGGTCGTACAGATGATACATCCTACTATTATGAAAATGAAAGAAATTGTGTTGTTTTTGGCGATGTAACAACTTGCTTTAAATTTATCAACTTCCCTTTTGCTAAAGGAACTGACGGAACAAAGATTATAAATGCTAGAAATGATAGAATTCCTGCCGTTCTTTTATATCAACTACTGAAAAATACAAAATTACCCAACATAGGTTTTGCTAGACATTATATGTTCTTAAGAGAAATAAAATTATTACTTCCTCCAAAAGATATATGTGTAAAGTATTATCAGGCAACTAAGGGAATTATGGATTTAATAGCAAAAAATATCAAAGAAAACTATGAACTTTCTATTACTCGTGATTTTCTGTTACCTTTGCTTATGAATGGTCAAGTTAGCATTCAGGGCTAACTGTAACCTGTCCATTCATCAATAATGGTAGCAAAAAGTCTCTGATATTTGCAAGCGATTGTTGTTCTTTGCGATGAGTTATAATACTATCAAATATTGGTTTTATTTTATTATCTAATGCATTAATTAAGTCTAAAGGAGGAACTAAAACATATGCTTGTTTAAGATGATCAATGGTAATGTGTCCCATTGTTGTCTTTCTAGTTTCGGCTATTTTCTTAAATACTTTAACATATTCATTTAAGATATAATAACAAAAACTTTTTGGATATTCTTTGGATCTAACATTAAAAATATGCTGATTTAATACTCCTTGTCCTCCAGTCCACATATGAACTTCTAATGTAGCCGACCAAGAAAATAATATATCTCCATCATTTACAATGTATTTTGTGGGAATATTTTTTCTAACCTTCTCTGTTTCTTCATTAAATCCCGTATGCAATTCTTTTATTTTTATTACATTGTAGCTATTTCTATCGGTTGGTCTAAACTTTTGACAAGCTAAGCCATTTATATAAGTTGCAATATCATACAAACTTTTTACTTCCCAGCCCTCTGGTATTTCTCGTTTTAAGACCTCATTATATACCATCTTTCCGTTGGCGGATTTATACGGTCGTTTATTTTCGTCATTTTTTATGCATTATTAAGAAAACTTAATAATGGAGATTTTTTTATGATATATGGTTACATCCGAGTGAGTACTAATAAGCAAACAACAGAGAATCAAAAATGGGAAATTCAGCAATATTGCAACAATCACGGCATCATTGTAGATAAATGGGTAGAGGAAACCATAAGTGCAACAAAGGATTTAAAATTGCGAAAATTAGGCAAACTGATTAAAAAATTGCATTCTAATGATATTGTAATTGCAAGTGAACTATCAAGACTTGGGAGAAAACTTCTTGAGGTAATGGCAATTCTACATCACTGTATGAATACAGAAGCGACAGTCATTACAATCAAAGATAATTTTAGGTTAGATGCAGGAATACAGTCCAAGGTACTGGCTTTTGCCTTTGGTCTGGCAGCAGAAATAGAAAGAAACTTGATTTCTCAGCGTACACGAGATGCTCTTGCTGCTAGAAAAGCAAATGGAATGAAGTTAGGACGACCGTTTGGGGCAAAAAACTCAAAATTAAAGCTATCAGGTTATGAAGATGCAATTATAACAATGTTAAACAAAGGGTACACAAAAAATGAAATAGCCCATAGACTCAAAGTTCATAGAGAAACATTAAGAGAGTTTATAAAAATGATTAAATAACATTGGGCCTCTCCTCCATTTGTCTAATCATAACATCAATCTGCTCTTTGGTAACGCCTTGGGAGGTAAAGAGATTTTCTATTTGCATAAGTCTTGTTTCGGTTTGGAGCAATTTTAAGCGTAGTTCTGAATTTTCTCTATCTAGTGTCTTCATACGGATTTGTGTCAATTCAAGCTCATTTTGACAATAAGTCAAATCACGAAGATAATTATCTCGTTCCTGTTTAAGTATGGATTTATCAAAATTCCGCATATCGGCGATAATAGGTACAAATTCTTTGCCTGTATAAACCAAATGGCGGCGACCTTGTTTATCTTTACCTTGAACAAGATATTCCAACTTAATTAACTCATTGACGGCCTTTCGGACAGTATCAGGTTTTACATTGACACATTTGGCAATGTATTCATTATCTCCGAAAAATGTTGTATGTTTAGGATTTTTAGTACGATAGATAATTAATTGCAAGATTTCACGTTGCGTTAAAGAGAGTTCACTTTGACTTCTACTCATTTTGTTTCCTTTATAAATTTCCAAAAGTATTTATCAGGAAAAATCAGCCTTTGGCATCTATATCCGCTATCTCAGGCATTATTGGCATCTATATTCGTTTTGAGTGGTATGTATAGCTATTTGGTTGGTAGTTATATCCGTATTTGCAGGAACTTATATCCGCTTTTGAAGTCATGAATACCTAGTGAAATATGGCTTAAAAGGCAATTTCTGTCAGCTAAAATATAATTAAAATATACTGAAAATATATCTATTTTAAGACATTTTTCTCCTAAAGGAAAATAGATGCAAGCAATTTCCCCGATAAATCAAGAATAACTGATTTAGGCAAACTGAAGCAAAATTTAAATCAGTAATTTAGAGAGAAAATAATATTGACAAGAAATGAAGTAGTAAAACCCCTAGGGCAGATTAACCGATAACAAAATCAAAGGCAATGTCTGTGGGCAGGTAGAAACAAAATGTGCCATCAGTTCTACTGGTGGCACAAGTGAAATTTATTATTAAAACAATACGAGCAGAAAGTTGCTACACATATATTTATCGTGATTTTGTTACAAATTAGTTCACGGAAAATTGCATTTTCTCTTTTTTGCCAAATCAAAATCAGCAGATTTCTACTAATAAATATTTTTGTGAGAAAAGCTCATAGTATTTATTTGAACAATGGGAGGAGAAAATGTTTAAGAAATACAATAAAGAAGATAACACTTATGCTAATTATATTCATATTTCCGAGTTGGATAAGACGTTAGAGGCTTTAAAAAGAATAAAAGGACGTATTAAATATGAAACTTTTGGCAAAGAACCAGACGAAAGCAGTTTAAAGGGCGAATATCATCTTATTATTGACGATGCCAAGAGTTTGGAAGAGTGTATAAAAACAGAGATGGGAGGTAAAATTGAGGCGACAGTGGGAAATTATCACTCTAGTTTATTTTTGGAGTGTTGCCTCCATAGTGCAGGTCTTGAAGGGATTGAATATCTGATAAAAAGAGGTGCAGAAATCAACCGAACCAATCTTTTAGGAAATAATGCGTTAATGTGTATTGTTCAAAATGACAATATGGCAACAGAAAACAAGCTCAAAGCCGTACAAATGTTGGTAGATGCAGGAATTGACATCAATCGTCCGAATGTAATGTTTCAAACACCTTTAATGGAAGCTCTAACACGTTCCGAATTTATGCTGGCAGAAATTTTAATAAACAACGGCGGATATGTTTTACGCCTACCAGCACATAAAGAAGTTGAAGAATAGCCAAGCAAAGATTAAGATTATATCAAACCGCTACAAAATTGTGGCGGTTTTAGCTTATATATTCAGATAATACGAATGGCAAAAATATTTATAAAACGTTCCCTCAAAACACCTTATTGAATTTAAAATAAAATCATCATCGTATTCCAAGCCCTTAACAAACATAATTTTGCTATTGTAAAATATGATAATGGAAAATATACAATAGTTGAGGTTTAATTATTCCCAATTTGGAATACAAGGCGAATTTGCTGCTCTATCAGCCAAGATATTATTAACACGAGTCATAATATTCAATTTAATTGCCATTAATTCCGTATTTCCTCTACCTCTAAAATTCAAAGCATCTATTTCTCTTTGAGTTAATTTTAGATCCTTTTCAATATGAAATTTTACATCTTTCTTGAAACAATTATAATATGGTGTATGTGAAAAACGAGAAAGTTCATCATTGACAATTCTATCTATTATAGGATGTGTGCCACTTGAAAAACAAGAATAAACACCAAAAATTAAAAGAAGCCCAGAACATAACATACTGATTTTCTTAATCGCATTTGATTTATTTTCGTTATCAATTTTCTTATTTCCTTTATTATTTTCTTTATTATCTTCACCAAATAAAAACTCCCAGATATTAAATGCTCCATACATAGCAAATATAGCAATAGCAAGCCCAATTATAGCAGAAAAAAGTTCTTCCATTTCCAAAAATCCTTATAAAAAGTTAAATTTTGTCAGTTCAATAACATTAACACCTTTATTTTTTGCTCTTTTACATACTTCAAATGCTCTTCCCTCATATTGATTGTAGGAAATAATGAAATCCGTATTTTCTATAATCCAATTATTGCGATGCACAATACACCAGCGTTTGTAGCCGATTACCGCTTTGTCTGGAAGAACGACTTCATTACAATAACGGCTCCCCTCATTTGCCTCTCCCATATTTGAAACTACAAGGATTATTCTGATACTTGGGTTTTCCTCCCAGATACTCAAAACGGTACGATAAGCATCGCTCTCATAAGCGCCAATACAGCCAACATAAAAAGTATCCACCTCTTCCTCTTCAATAAGACGAAGGGCTTGCTTTTTTACTTGGTCAATAATGTCGCTTCTGCTCCATCTGTAATCATTACCAAAAAACGCACAGGATTTACTCATTTGAATTTCTTTCAAAATAGAGGTGTTTTATATACGATACATAAACCAACGATTATGTTTTCATCTGCCACCATCTATTTAAAAGAAATGAGTTTTCTTATACTAAACCCCTTGAAACCCTTGGTTTTGCTTGTGTTAATGCCATTTATATATTTTTGAATTAAGCGAAAGAAAATAAAACGAATAACTATAAAAAAGGGTTGATTTTATTGTTCATTAAAAATGCCCCTCTATTTCATCATAACTTCTTGATTTCCCAATAAATATATAAAAAGGGGAAAAGATGGCTACAATCGCATACATTAGAAAAAGCACAGATAAACAATCATTTGAACATCAGGAATTTGAAATAAAAGAATACGCAAGGAAAAACAATCTCAAAATAGACAGATGGGTAGAAGAAAGTATATCAAGTCGTAAAGAACTCAAAAAACGACAATTAGGAAAATTACTGGAAGAACTACAAGATGGAGATATTTTGATAGCAACTGAAATTTCACGACTTGGAAGATCATTACTTGAAGTAATGGGAATTTTACAAACTTGTTTAGAGAAAAATTGTCAGGTATGGACTATTAAAGAATCATATAATCTGAAAAATGATTTACAATCGCAACTACTTGCCGTTGTATTTTCTATAGGAGTAAGCATTGAGCGTTCTTTGCTTTCACAAAGAACAAAAACAGCATTAGATGCTAAAAAAGCCGCGGGAGTTAAACTAGGCCGTCCTTTTGGGGCAGAAAGCAAAAAATTAAAACTCTCCAAAAATACAAAAAGAATAAGAGATTTATTAGATAAAAAAGTACCAAAAGCACAAATCGCCAGAATTATGGGTGTTCAAAAAATAACGTTAAGAAGATTTATTAAACGAATGGGGTGGAAAGATTAGGAGAAAACCAGAGATAACGCTCTGGTTTTTATTTTAGAATGAGGCTGTTTTGTAGTATTAGGTATTTTTTTAACTCGCTGAATTAAAAATAAATGATGTAAAATCAGATGATTAAATAATAAAAATATTGAAAAAGTTCTTGACTTAAGAATTTCTGCATGTTTAAATCAGATTGTAAGCAAGAGATATCCTTAAGCGATATTTCTCAAAAAAGTGAATTTATAACCAACTTGTCCCACTTTTAAGCGGACTAAAAGGAGAATTAAAATGACTAGCCATCAAGCCGAAATGTGTCGGCAACTGATGAATGCATTATATCACGATAATTTTTCAACCATAAACAATCTTTTAAGCCAAGGTGTAAATGTAAATTTACCATACAATCATAATGGCTGGACGCCATTTATGTGGGTGTGCAAAGAACATTGTAACGCTGAGGTTATCCAATTATTCCTAGCCCATGGAGGCAATGTGAATTCTAAAAACAAAGCAGGCGAGACACCTTTGCACATAATGGCAAAGCATCGGAGTGCTTATAACTGTTTACTGGCATTGATTGAAAAGGGAGCGAACCCGAATGCTCAAGATAACAACGGCAATACGCCGTTAATGGTTGCTTTATCGCACCCACAGATTTCTATGAGAATTGCTGCTATTGGTAATTTATTGCTATTGAGTGATTTAAGTATAAAAAACAATAATAATGAAACCGCTTATGATATAGCAAAAGCAAACAGAGCCTTTGAAGACGAAAGATTTTTAGAAACATTGAAGGGAGGCAATAATGACTAATATCGCTGATATTGCCGCTCAAAATGATGATTTTCGTAAGCATTTATCAAAAGGAACTCTCGTTCTTACTCGTGGTATCCGTTCAAATACCTGTGAGGATATCAAGGAAATCGTAACCAAAGTCAGAACCTTTGATAAATTTGATGAAAACAATGACCCGTATAATGAACACGATTTTGGTGCTTTTGATTATAAGGAGAAAAAGATTTTCTGGAAAATTGACTACTATGACCGAGCGTTTCTTTATTTTTCACCAAATGTGAGTAATCCTAAAGTTACCAACCGTGTTTTAACGGTTATGTATGCCGACGAATACTAGGAGATAAACGATGAAATATGATATTGTTTGCAGTGAAAGCATAGATATGTTGGTTGAGTATGTCAATTCGTATCTCAAGGATGGCTGGAAGTGTCAAGGCGGTATCGGAATTTTGACTCAAGGATTAAGTTATAAAGTATTTTATCAGGCTATTGTAAAAGGAAAATAAGATGACCAACAGTGAGTTTGTGGATGATAAGAAAATTAAAGACATTTTGGCTTATATCAAATCAATGAAACATACTGAACAAATTCGGATGATGTTTCTTTGTAGCTTAAATGGTCTTCGTTCCATAAATTTTGCCTATTTGCAAGTTAAGGATTGCTATACCGAACAGCTGAAGCCGAAAGATGTCATCAATCTGGACTATGATAAAAACAAAGGTAAACACAAATGTTCTTATTATTTAAATAGCCAGATAAAGAAAGAGTTTGCTGATTATTTGAAGTATTTACAAGTTAAATGGGGTGAGAGATTAATCCCAGAAACATATCTCTTTACCTCGCAAAAGCTAAACAAACCCTACAACCGAGTAAGTATCAGCCGTCTGTTTAGCTCAATTTATAACAAGTTTGGCATTAAAGGAGCGAGCCACTTGGGGAGGCATCTATTTGTATCAAAACTAGTGAATTCAGGTGTGAACATCTGCCTTGTTCAGAAACTGGCAAATCACAGAAATATTGCGACGACACAACATTACTTTAATTACAACGAAAAAATGCTCGCCAATGCCGTAGAAAATACAAAGATTTAAGATGAATAAAGAAGCGTATAAAAGAGTATTAGGCGATTGTCAGGTTAGAATTAAATGCTTAAATGAGGGAATGAATAATTTTAAGCAAACAAATCTACCATCAGTCAGAGAGAGTATAAAATTACAAAAGCAACAACGCTTTGAGTGGTTTTTAGAGCATTTTGATAAAATTTGGGAAAATCGGCATAAATTTAAACTAGGAACACCTTATGCCTCAATTATCATTGACGGCGTTGCAATTACGAGCTTTGCTTGCCCGTATTATGGTTATGTGGTTGATAAAATCAGCATCGGAAATCTGGTAAAGCTTTGGGACAGTGGCTTTATGTTTCAAGATTATCCTTTAATTCAGTATCGTAAACACTATAATAGCAATTACAGTAGCATTTCCTATATTAAAGACAGGAAGATTATTAACTATGATTATTCCTATCAACAACCATCAAAAGAACAATACATCCCGACACAGTTTGTTTTGCAACTCCTCAAAAACATCCGCCATCAACAGCCCGATGATTTAGATGGTTATAGGACAGTAGAGGAGTTAATGAAAATCTTATAGATTAGTATATATCAGGTAAATCTTTGAGTTTTTTACCGTTATATTCAAAATATGCGGCACCTTGATATGCTCCACTTTTGTTAACCTCTCCACGGTTTTCAAATAAATGTCGTACAAGTGGAGATAACTTCCATATATGTCCGTTATATTCTACTTCTCTTTCACCAACCACCTTAGCGTTTTCATTTTTATCTTTAATAAAAGTTATTGTGTCTCCGTTTTTAAGCCCTTTAGCATAGAAATTAAATCTATTATTTTGTTCATTAGCTTTAGCCAAAGCGGTAAATTCTTTTTCTCTATTTTTAACTGGGGGATAGATAATTTCACCTTCAAATGCTGTTAATAAACGAGTAGCTAATTCTGTATCTAACGCAAATAATTCACTTTGTCCTATTCGTTGTTTAGTGAAAATATCTTGTAATAATCTTTCTTTTTCTTGATAGTCTGAAACTTTGATTGCAAATGCTCTTTTAAGCCCGACAACATTATAATACCCATTCGTTTCCAGATAACGCATCCGCTCAGGATATTGTTTTTCTTGAGTAATGCCAATCTTAACCAAATCTGGAACAGCTGTCGTCATAATATAAAGTATTCCTGTTGCCATCTTAGTTCCTTTCCAAGAAATTTTCCTATTAATTAAGAATATTTTATAGTAAGTTATAAAAATGTTAAAAAATATAACAAATCCAAGCAAAGTTTAACATTTTATCTTACTCGCTTCAGAGAGCTATTTCAAAAGTCTATATTTTCCAATAGGTTTAGAGAAAATGTTAAAGAATGCACATTCTTTAACATTTTCTATTTGGAGGGGTATTTTTCATATTTCTTTTCCATTTCTTTGGAAAGCTCATTTACCCGTTTCATGTCACGGTCTTTGTAAGCTTTGAGGAGGGGAACAAAGTAACGTGTGCTTTTGCCTTCTCCAACATAAGGAATACGGATAACGCCAGAGGCTTTGTCTTCTTTACGCATCGCTAATAATGTCGCATAGGAAAGTCCAAGAAAAGCGGCAGTTTGTTTCAAGTTGAGCCAATTTGACTGTATGGCGATATCAAACTCAGCCTTGCTTTTATTTGTATCCATATTATTAAAGTAAAGATTTTCTAATTCTGCTGCATAATCAGTAATTTTGTGAACTTTTTAAGATTCGTATGAAGTTGCTAATAGATTTATTGGCCATTTTTACTATTTTTATTCCGAAAAGTATCTGACTAACTTGTGTATTAGACGGAAGAGAAACATTATTGTTTCTAAAATCAGTTAAGAAGAATATATTTTTCCAATTTACAGAAGCAAAACTCACATTTTCAAAAAATACCTTGCTTTCAAAGATAATATTTTCAAAAAGACTATTTAAGCCAGATATATTTGATAAATGAAAGTCGGCGTTTGGGGAAAACCTGCAATCTTTTATTATTAAGGCATTGTCCATGCCCACTTTGACATTATCTATGTTTACCTTAGAATTAAATATACAATTTTCAAACATTAAGACGCTGACAATGGATTGATATGATAGAGTTTGCTTGGCGTTATAGCTGATAGTATCATTAAAAGTGCAATTTTTGAAGAAAAGAGACTTTTTACTGTCATAGAACCAGAAATTAAAAGTGCAATTTTCAAATTCCAGCGTTCTGACATAATCAAAGTCCAACAACAAATCGGTTATGGTTTGAAATGTATTTTCAGCATAAAACTCAATATCCTTAAAATGAATCTTAAGATTGTTGAAACTTTCTGCTATAACGCTGATATAAGATGGGTTTACATCAAAATCCTTTTGCACCACTGAGGTTTCAAAGGCATACTCGCTTTCAAACCTGTCAAACCAATCATTAAATCTTTTATTGTCAGTATTGGTGATTTCTTCTTTAAAACCAGTAAAAACATTGGATTTAGATTGTTTTAAATCCAGATTAAAAATAGTTGTAAGGACTGATAAAAATAACCTCAGCGCATTTGCGTAATAGGGAGCATATTGGTCTAGATATTGGCTTTGAATACAAATTTTAGTCGGGAGTCTTAAAAGAAAATTGGTTAAACTGTCTAAGTCCGTTTTCTTAAATGGATTTTCTTTATTATCTAGTTTTTCGTAACACTTAATCAATTCTAATATTGAACTGCCCACGTTATTAGCATCAGCTTTTGAACTGAAATTATAGACATCTGAAAATGTTGGAATGAAATATTTTAAAAATAAGAGGACATCTGTCATATTGTTGCAATAGATAAACTTATTGCTTTCTACCAATGTCGCGAGATTTTTTGCATATTCCCTTTTTAATAATGCGGAGAGGTATTTTTCAAAATCTTTTGCAGATTCGCCTTTATAAAGATAAGAATGGGACGATGAAAACTGATATTTGGCTGTTTGATTGTCCATTGTAGATAAGACATTGTTAAGGTAAGTATCGTTATTAAATTGCTGAACCTTAAAATTAACCCATTCTCTCATAACTTTTCCCATTGCATAATATACCTAAGGCTAACATACTTTGTGAAAAGTTTAATATTCTTTAATGGGATAATGAACGAATCCTTAAAAATAAAAAAATGCCGATTCTGATGCTAATTTTATTAAGATAGAGCATTTTTAGGAAAAGTATTCTAAACTTTTTACCTCGCAATATATATCAATATCTATTTAAATATATTTAAAATGACATTTCTAAAAAATACAGTAAAAACAAATTATTGACTTTAATTTTGTCTTGTTTGCATAATGAGCGTGTAAGGTAAACAACCTATCAATTTTAATTTTTAACGAAAGGAAGACGATATGATAAAATTTTACAAAAAAATATGTCTTCAATGGAAGTTGTTCTGCTTAAAACAGCAAGTTTCTAAAATGGAACAACATCTTTGGATGACACGTTTAGCACACTAATGGCTAATCGTTCTGATTAACCCCTAACAATAACCGATTTCACCATTGGTTTGGTGGCTGAATGCCGCAATTCCAATAACGGAATTATTATGCCTTTTTAACTTTAATCACAAAATGTAATTTATTGAAAGGAAATAAAAATGAAAAACTTTTTAGAAAAATACAATGCAACCAAAATAGAAAACTCCAAAGATGAAGGTATGCTGACTTTAGAAAAAGCCAAAGAGAGGATTCTTAACCTTTTAACCGAAAATATGAGAAACTTCAAAAACAATTCTTGGGATATTAAAAATCGTATGAATAAATTGATTACGGATACGGAAAAGAATTCCATCTTCAGTCTTCGCTTAGGTGGCAAGCGCATTGCTCGCTATTCCTTGGATTTGCTGACAACCGAACAGAAAATCAACTTCCTTGCAGATTTTTATACGAGTGTGGTAGAAAAGGAATTTGATGACGATATTCTGAATTTCTTAGCCCAAGAAGTAGATAATGCCGCCGTTCGCAAAAAAGAGGCAAATGAACGCCGTCGTCTAAAAAAGAAAGAAGCAAAAGAGCAAAAAGCCCGAGAGAATATTATTAAACAAGCAGATGCCACTACCCGAACAGTTGCAGCCGCCGAACCTTTACTACAGGAAATTGGAATTCCCAATGCAAGCCTGTTGACACAAATTTAAAGTTCAAATGTATCAAGGGGCTAAAATTTAGCCCCTTGATAGAAAAGTGATATAATTTCATGCAAAAACAATGAGGTAATTGCTTGAGATTTTGTAAGAGGATGTAATAATATGATGACAGGACTTAAAGAAGCATTGCAAAATATTTCTTCAAAACCTGTATCGAACGAAGAATTGGAACAAGGTGCTCGGCATTTAATCGGTTTTGCGAAATGTTTATTAACAATGCAACGGGAGATATTGGACAATGAAAGCAATAATATTAACCAGAGTATCAACAAAAATGCAGGAAGAAGGCTTGAGCTTGCTTGCACAGAGCAACCGTCTTCATGAATATGCCGAAAGAAAAGGTCTGGAGATTATCAAAAGCTTTGAAATTGTTGAGAGTTCAACGCGTGGTGAGCGTAAACAATTTATGGAAATGATAAATTTCTGCAAGAAACAACGGGAAACCATTGCTATTGTAGCTGATACGGTGGATAGGGTGCAGAGAAGCTTTAAGGAAAGCGTTTTGCTGGATGAGTTAATGCGGCAAAATAAGATTGAGCTGCATTTTTACCGTGAAGGTATGGTCTTAAACAGTCAATCTACATCGGTTGATATTATGCGTTGGGATTTTTCGGTAATGGGTGCAAAAGCGTATGTTTTGCAATTATCCGAAAATGTACGTCGTTCCAATGAGCAAAAGAATAAAAATGGCGAAATCACAGGATTGGCTCCTTTGGGGTATGAAAACTATATTGATGAGCGAGGCAAACATTTTGTCCGCCAAAAAGAACCAGATGCTACGATAATTCGTAAATGCTACGAGATGTATTCGCTTGGCAGAGCCAGTGTTGCTGAAATTCAACATTATGCCAATATGATGGGGTTAAGAACACGCAAAGGAGCCCCAATATCCGTCAATACAATGCACTTTATTTTGGAGAATCCGTTTTATTATGGTGAGATGAAAACCAAACGAGGTCTTATGCCTCATGTCTATCAGCCTTTGGTAAGCAAAGAGCTGTGGGATATGTGCCAAGAGCAAAAAGCCATAAGAGCAGGACAATTTTTAAGGACATCTGAGAAAAATTTGTTATATCGTGGATTAATTATATGCGGTGTAACCAACAGACAGTGTCCTTGTGAGCTAAAAAAGGACGTGTTTAGTTATGTGGCTTGCTGGCGGAAGGATAAAACAAGGATTTATATTCGTGAAGAAGAATTTACCAAACAAATCCGTTCAATTCTCAATCGCATAAAACTTCCCGATTGTATCGTGATAGAACTTCAAAAGGAGCTAAAAACAGCCAAAGCGTCGGAAAGAAAATTTTGCACGGAAGAAATTGCAAGGCTTAAAACCGAGCAAACGAAGTTAAAACAAAAGATGGATGTTTTATTTGATATGCGTTTGGACGGAGAGCTAGATAGAGAAACCTTTGATTTGAAACGAAATGAAATACAAGTCAAAATAACCCGCTTGAATAATAAGATTGTAGCCCATGAAAAGGCAGATAACAGCTTTGATGAAACGATACTAGGGCTTTTGGATATTGCGACACAGGCAGGATATATTTTTGAAAAATCCTCTAATGTGGATTTGAAAAGATTACTCTTAAAATTTGTGTTTGAAAACATTACATTGACTGAAGGTGTAATTAGCTACAAATTAAGATTTCCGTTTAATGAATTTGCGAATCTCACCACGCCGAAGAGAAATAAACCAACACCATACGAACCAACTCCAAGCCTTATAAGCCTAGGCGTTCGGGCAAACAATAACCAAAATGTACAGTCAGGGTATATGAATTTTTGCGAACCGCAATTTGCTGATAAAAATCAAGGAGTTACATCAAAAAATGCAACTCCTCTCCAATCTGGCTGGGATGGCTGGATTCGACAACCCCAGCCATTATTTGCCATATATACTGTAAAATCAATTAATTAACACCTATGTTGTCTGGGGTTAAAATCATCAAAAATTAGCACCAAACATTAGCAGTTTTTTTGACTGTACATTAGCATCGTAACCCTTGTCAACAGGGACTTTCAGAAGATTCTTATTTTCGTATTTTGGTATCAAAAATTAGCAGGAAAGATTAGCAATTTGAAAAATGGTTATCTTTAACAAATCATTTCTTGTATTTTTGTAGGCTTATTTTATGATAAATTAAAATTTATAGCGATCTCAAAGGTAGATCTTTTATCAAAATGAGGGAATATTTAGAGAACTAAATAAAAGGTAAAATTAATGAACTTTGATATTGAAAATTTGGTGATTAAAATAGGAGAGGTACTTACGAAGGTAAATTGGCTTGATGCTTGTGTTACCTTTGTATCTGTATTTTTAGGTGCTTTATTTGCATACAAATTCGGTTTGAAATTGGAAATGCGAAAAGCAAATCGTCAAATGCGAGGAGATTTTTGTACATTATCTACGCAGTTTCATTTAAATCTTGAAAATATGTTGGATTATAAAAAGAATATATTAGATAAATTGATCATTGCTTATAAAAACGAAAAAGTGGAAGCTATATCTACTATTATTCGAGGTCCAATGGTGTCATTTTCATTCAATATAGATAAGTATATATTTTTAAATGATTGCAATCGATGCTTTATACCTGAGATAAAAATAATACAATCCACTTATGACACCTTAAATCTCTTATGGACAACTTATACGGAACAATTGTTTTCAGCAAAACCGCTATATCAGCAAGGAAATAAAAGTATATTTAATGATATGTATAAAAAATTCTTATTTAATTACAATCTCTATAATCAGTTATGCATCAGATTATATTATTTAGAAAAACATTTTAATGAATGTTATAAAAGATTTTTTAATGTATACTATTATGATGATAATAAAGATGAAGCAGAAATTAAAATAGAAAAATATATACCTGACGCATTGCAAAATAAAGAGTTTATTAAAATTTCAGAGTTTTTCGATCAAAATTGGCGTCCTGATTGTACGTTAATAGAGGTGATCAAATATCATTATCGGAAGTTTAAATATCATCTAAAAGGGATAAAAATCTATTTTTTCGGTCGTAGTAAAATTAAGATTAATTGCGGCGGTAAAAATAATGAGTAGTATAAATCAATTATAGAATTTCACATTACAATAAGTGGGAATATTCTGATTTTTAGGGTGTCAAGTTTACAATCTATGCCTTTATATGCATTTGACAAAAATCAATTTTTTGCAAATATTGAAAAATGAATTTTACATTTGTCTTGATTTTTGCAAATTTATTAAGTATATTTATAATAAATATATGGAAAGGAATTTGTAAATGGTATCAGAAAAAATAGTCGGAAGACCACAATATATTGAACAATTGAAAAAATGGCAGAGCCAAACCGATTTGATTAAAATTGTTACTGGTGTCAGACGTTGTGGTAAATCCAAACTATTTTATCTCTATCAATTTGATCTGATTGTTCATAAGGTTGCAGATGATAGCCAAATAATCAATATCAATCTTGAAGACCTTATGCAAACTCAAAAAATTGGTTTGGAATATGACAAAGA
>CABUWG010000002.1 GCA_902495305.1 uncultured Pseudomonadota bacterium
AGTCCGTGTCCTGCTCTTCTACATATAAAAAAGTCAGAGTATCTTCTACGGAATGCGGAACATCTTGTTATGAATGTCAGTATAACTCCGACTGCTCCGTAACTTCTAAATCTTGTTCTTACGGGTGCGCTTCTTACAATTCTTGCGGCAAGTGCACAAGCTGCAAAACCTGCTCCCCATTAAGCGACCAGACCAATTGTACTTACGGAACTACAAGCTGTTCTAATGGTTGTGGCGGTACAAGAACCTGCTGTAAAGCCGCTCCACCTTGTACCTATTCTGTTGAAACACCATATTCGCACCCGACAGCTTGCCAAGACAATAGAAACGAAAATGCCCAATGGTATTATAAATTTCCGAATACGGTTGCCGCAACCTGTCCTCATAAATTCTACAAAAACGGAGAATATGTAAAAACTTACTACACCCGTGTAAACGGATATAGCACACCTGCCGAATGCGAAGCAAACAGAGCAGGAGATTCTTGCAGTGATGGTGTCGCCGAAGCAGAAGGACAAGCTGCAGCTCTTTGCAAATAGCCCCGCTTAAAAGAAAAAGTCCGGTTTTTAAAACCGGACTTTTCTTTACTTATCCCTGTCAATAATGTACTGTGCCAAATCTTTAAGAACACCGGCTTTTTCGCCAAATACCGATAAGGCAGCCTTGGCGTCTTCCACCAGCTTCTCGGCAATAGCTCGCGCCTCATCCACGCCGCACAAACTGACAAAAGTCAGCTTATCCTGAGCAGCATCTTTATTCAGCGTTTTGCCAACCAGCTCCTGATTGCCGGACACGTCAAGAATATCATCGGCAATCTGAAAAGCCATACCGATATTTCTGGCATAAATCATCAGAGCATTATGTTCTTCGGTTGACGCCCCGCCCAAAACCGAACCGGCTTCACAGGCAAAGCGCAAAAGCCTTCCCGTTTTCATGGCTTCAATATTCTTAATCAGGTCATACCTGTCATCAACCGGCGTTTCTCTTTCCGCATACAAATCCAGCATCTGGCCGGCAACCATACCGGTAAAAGCGCCGGCGCCTTGTGCCAGCAGCTGAATCAGCTGACAACGGATTCGCGCATCATCGGAAGTCTTTTTATGACTCAGAATTTCAAAAGCATAAGTCAGCAAACCATCTCCGGCCAGAATTGCCGTCGCCTCGTCAAATTGCTTATGGCAAGTCGGCTTGCCGCGGCGCAGATCGTCATTGTCCATTGCCGGTAAATCGTCATGAATCAAAGAATACGAATGCAGACACTCCAACGCTGCCCCAACCCGCAGATACTGCTCCGGACGAACATCAAAAAGTTTGGCCGTCTCCGCCACCAAAAAGGGACGCAGCCTTTTTCCGCCATTCGTCACGGAATAGGCCATAGCCTCAACCACACGCTTTTCCGGTCCGTCCGGTAATGGAAAATATCCGGTAATATAAGCGTTAAATTCTTTTGCAAACGCATTTATAACTTGCTTGATATCAGACATCTCAGGCCTCCGCGGCATCCAGCGGCGCGGTTTTCATCTCGCCGTCCGAACCGATCTCAATCTTTTCAATCTTAAGCTGGGCAGCCTTCAGCTTGCTCTCGCAAAGCTGCTTGAGCGCAACCGCTTTTTCATAAGCCGCAATCGCGTCATCAAGCTTAATCCGCCCGCTCTCCAGTTCTCTTACAATCGTTTCCAGCTGAGCCAGAGCATCTTCAAAACTCAAATTGTTCAATTCATCATTGTTCATTAACCTTCTCCTCAAAATTTAGAACATCTTATTACATTCTATCCATAATATCAAGACAAGGGATATAGGTTACCCCATACTTTCGGGCCAAGGCGATAAGCTATATAACAATTGGCTTTATTAGACCTGTTTTAGCACTCCGAAAAATGATATGTTAGTAATGTATTATAGGAGAAAAAACATGGATAATCTGGCAATTAGTTTCGGCTCAAAATTATTAAAAGCCTTAGGCAATGCCAAGCGGTTAGAAATATTATACCACCTGCAGCACAAAGAACTGAAAGTCGGAGAGTTAGAAAATATGGTGGGCTTGTCGCAATCAGCGCTTTCACAACACTTGGCAGTATTAAGAGCTGAAAATATAGTAAAAACACGTCGGGAGGCACAAACAATTTTTTATTCGATTAAAAGTGAAAAAGTCACAAAAATCTTAAACTTGCTTGATAATATGTATAACAAACCTTATAAAACGGCAAAAGTCGAAAAATAAAACGCTGCAAACCTCCCCGAACAACCCAAATCACAACAGCACCGATATAAAACCGGTGCTGTTTTTCTTTTTATAACAGGCCTGAATAAAAATCAAAACCGTTGGGAAACATAGCTTTGTTATCTATCATAACAAATCCACACTGCAAAATTATAATATTTTCCCCCACCGTGACAAGTAAGCAATTCAACTCGGCCACCTAAAGTATTTCTACAGTAATTGTATCTGTCACTGCAAGTATAATTAAGTGTTGACATACAATTAGAATAACAAGTTCCGCCTCCATACCATTCTTTACACTGGGCATCATCAGGATGAGATGTCCCGCTGAAACCACATGCAGATTCTCCACAACATGTTCCTCTGGCAATTTCAACCGGAGCTGGAGGGGTACAGGAACCACAGCATTTTCTAGTACCGCCGCAACCGTCTGAACAGGAATAGCAATTGCATCCGCTTTCATCACTATAAGGAGTACAACAAGATTGATAAGGATAGTAACAGGTCTTTGTATTACATCCGTTACGGGTTGAGCCGCCACAACCACCGGGATTTGACGTTGATGTACCGGATGGACAGTTCATGTTACAGGTGTAATAACAAGCATACTCGCAGCCGTCTGTTCCGTTTGTGCCGTAAGACGACGGCGTCAGAGAAGTATAAGACGGACAACCTGATGGTTTACAGCAAGTTCCGTAAGAAGAATCATAAGAACAGCGTCCGGAGTTCTTTTTAAGCTTCTGGCCGGATGGACAAGTCTTGGTAAAGCCAGTGTCTTTACAAGCGCGATCATTGTCGGTTTTACAGCCTTTATAAAGAGAACCGTAACTTGGACAGGGCTGGTCGACATATTTCGGAATGGAACAGGTTGTGGTGTTATATCCGTTTTGTTCACACCAGGTCTTTGCATCGCATTTGAGGTAGTGGTCGTCACGTTTGCACGTTCCGACTTTGGCATAATATTGCGGACATTCACCGGAAACATAATAGGTATAACCTTTCTTCTCACACCACTCCGTATCAATGTTGGGATTAGGCGGGGGGCCGCCGGCTAATTCCTCATCGGAACAATCCGGCAGAAAACACACGCCGGCAAAAGCGGAGGTCGGGAGGAAAACCAACAATGCAGCAGAACATACTGCCATTTTAAGTTTCATGTGTAGCATATTATGTTTCATGGTCATCCTCCCTAAAAGTTCCGATACTAAAACCACTATATCACAAAGAAACACCCGTGTCAATACATATTGAAAAGCAGAATGGGGATTTTGGCTAATCCACACACAAAAAAGAGGGAGCAAAAACTCCCCCTTTCAATCCGGATAAGACAAAACTAAGTACAAGAATAAGCCGAATTAAAATCAGTATACGTCATACTTCGTGGACATCTTCCCGACTGTTCAGGATCATTCTTAGCCATATCGCACCAATCTTGTCTGGACCAGCAACCGATTGAAACATGAGTTCTCGTTTCACCATCATAATTATCCGTATAAGTACATTTTAAGAAACACATACCATGATCCCAAACTGTTTCAATAGACTGTCTGGTAAAATATCCGCAAGGATAATCATGCGAGAAAGAAGACATCGTTGACGGACAACGCCCGCTTGAGTTCGGATCTGCCTTCGCCATCTCACAAAAGTCTTGACGGTGCCAACAACCGCGTGAAATATGATATCTGCCACCTTGATAGTTACATTTCAGGAAGCAAGCACCATGATCCCAAACCGTCTCAATACTCGTTCTGGAGTAAGAAGGCGGCGGACAGGAACCACAACATTGTCTCGTACCGCCACAACCGTCTGAACAAGAATAACAGTTACACCCGCTTTGATTAGATAACGGAGAACAGCAGGCTTTGTATGGATAATAGCAAGTCTTTGTACCACATCCATTCTTGGTTGAACCGCCACAACCGCCGGGATTTGACGTTGATGTACCGGACGGGCAGTTCATGTTACAGGTGTAATAACAGCTATACTCACAGCCGTCCGTGCCGTTTGTGCCATAAGACGAGGAAGTCAAAGACGTATAAGCCGGACAACCTGATGGTTTACAGCAAGTTCCGTAAGAAGAATCATAAGAACAGCGTCCGGAGTTCTTTTTGAGCTTTTGGCCAGATGGACAAGTCTTGGTAAAGCCAGTGTCTTTACAAGCACGGTCATTGTCGGTTTTACAGCCTTTATAAAGAGAACCGTAACTTGGGCAAGGTTGGTCTACATACTGCGGAATGGAACAAGTTGTCGTCTTATACCCATTTTGTTCGCACCATGTTTTTGCATCGCATTTGAGATAATGGTCGTCACGATTACATTTTCCGACCTCGGCATAATATTGCGGACACTTCCCTGAAGCATAATAGGTATATCCTTTACTCTCACAAAATTTTGTATCTTCGTTAAGATCCATATTACCGCCGCCACCGGCCAAATCTTCATCCTGACAGTCAGGAAGAAAACAAACACCGGCTTGAGCAGAAGGAGGTGGGAGAAAAACCGCTAGTGCGGCGGCAATAGAAAACATTGACACCGCTGACTTAAGTTTCATGTGTAGCATACAAATATTAATGTTTTTCATCGGCTTTCTCCCATAATAGTACTTATACTAACTTGCATCTTATCACAAAAAGACGCACTTGTCAATACAGTCTGGGAGACTATAGGCCAATTTTGGCTAATACCTTAAAAAACAAGCATATTTTGCACTTTAAAAGAGTATATGTTTTTTCTAATATACCTATAATCTGTCAAAAAAAATTACCAGGGGACACCGTCAATACAACGGTCGGGATGCTCTTGGCAGAACCCTTCCTGCCGCTCGCCGCCATTATATAATCTCTGACGATCTTCCGGAAAATCTCCGACATTCAGCGTACAGGCATTAAGTGCCAAAACCAGAATAAATATAAACTTTTTCATTTCATCCCCTAAAATACAATTACCACAGCCCAAACAACCAAAACAACCGTCATCAAACGGGCAATTCCGCTCAACCAGCGGCTGCGTTCATAAGCGGCAGACGCTCTCCAAATACCGATAACGGCATTTAATAGATAAAAAATCCAGACCAAAACCATGGTAATATAACATAAAGTCCATAATATGGCCATTGTATCCGGCGCCAGCAGGCTGAAGTTCTGCGTATAATAAGCCAGCAAATCAGATGTCTTGGTCTGCCGGAGCAGCAGCTTTTCAAAGATTTTAACAACAAACGTCAACAACGCACCATACAAAACCCCGAATTTCCATAATGTCTCGCTGAGAGAAAGCTCTCCGGCACGCATTTTTTTAAACATTTTTTTTTGTCCTTCTTCAGTTTAAGATACATTTATTGTTATCAAGCTGATGATTATTGGCAAGCCTTTTATAAAACTTATGCGCAAATGACAAATTACGGATGAAAAAAACGGGAGATAACCTCCCATCCTTTTAACAATTGGCATGATTAACGGCCAATCCGCCGAGCGACGTTTCTTTATACTTATGATTCATATCGCGTCCGGTATCAAACATCGTCTTGATGACACTGTCCAGAGAAACAATATGATGCCCGTCACCTTTCATGGCAATCCGCGCCGAGTTAACAGCCTTTACCGCCCCCATGGCATTGCGTTCAATGCAGGGAACCTGTACCAATCCGCCAATCGGATCACATGTCAGTCCCAGATTATGCTCCATGGCAATTTCTGCCGCATTCTCAATCTGTTTGCTGGTGCCGCCCATTGCCGCCGCCAAACCGGCCGCCGCCATTGAGCAGGCAACGCCGACCTCTCCCTGACAACCGACTTCCGCACCGGAAATTGATGCATTGGTGCGATACAGGCTGCAAATTGCCGACGCGGTTAACAAGAATTTTATTGTACCGTCTTCCACACTGTTTTCCGATTTCTTGCTGGCGATTCGCTCGAAATAGCGCATAACGGCCGGAATAATCCCTGCCGACCCCATCGTCGGCGCCGTCACGATTTGTCCGCCGGAAGCATTCTCCTCCGCCACGGCAAACCCCCACAAATTAATCCAATCGACAATCATCAGCGGATCATAATCATTATTCAAAAACTTCTCTTCCAGCCGTCTGGCAATTTCCGGCGCTTTTCGCGGCAGATTAAGACCGCCGGGCAAAACGCCGCCGGTTCGCATCCCACGGTCCAGAGAAGCCTGCATAATCCGGTCAATTTTCTTTATCTGAGCCAACACCTCATCTTTGCTGCGCAGGGCGATTTCATTGGCCATCACCAGTTCGGCAATACTCAGGCCGTTTTTCTCGCATAATGCAATCAGCTCCTCACAACTGCTGAAGTCATAAGGAACAACATACGGTTCCCGCTCCGTCCGGCGTTTTATCTCGTCTTTTCGGGCAACCGTACCGCCGCCGACGGAAAAATACGTTTCTTCAAGCAGCAGACGCCCGTCCTTGTCATAAGCCTTAAAAGTCATGCCATTGGAATGTTCCGGCAAAAACGTTTCTTTTTCAAAAATAACGTCATGTTCCAAATCAAAAGCAATGGCTTTTTCCTGTGCCAAATGCAA
Organism: uncultured Pseudomonadota bacterium; assembly: GCA_902495305.1. Taxonomy (GTDB): domain Bacteria; phylum Pseudomonadota; class Alphaproteobacteria; order RF32; family CAG-239; genus MGBC133411. The sequence continues at coordinate 6,755 of CABUWG010000002.1, forward strand.
AATCTTGTCACGTTGAACAGCCACGACATAAGGCTTTTCCGGATCAATCGCCTCTGCTTCCAACGCCATCAGCCCGTATACAATCGCCTTTACCGTGCCGTGTCCCTCACCGGTCAGGGCTAACGAACCGTAAAGAATGGTCTCCACTCGTTCAACCTTGCCAAAAACCTCATTAGCCTTCAGATTCTCAACATATCTTTTGGCCGCGCGCATCGGGCCGACCGTATGCGAACTCGACGGTCCGACGCCGATCGAGAAAATTTCAAAAAAACTGTAGTACATTCAGTCCTCTAAAAAAACATTTGTATATCTTTATACGGCTTCACGCCCAATTCGGCATGAACCGCCGCAATTTTTTGCGAAACATCGCTCCAGACACTATAGCGTTCAATAAACTCTTTTGCCTTTTGCGGAGACATCGAGAGCTGAATCTCAACCGTATCTTCAAGCAGCTGATTCATAACCTGCGGAAAACGTTCAAAATCTATATGCAGTTTCATATCCTCGTCAAATGAAATCGCCTTATTTTCCAACAAATAATTCAGTTCAATCAACTCAGCCACCCGATGCGGCAGAGACAACTGCGGTTTTGCCTTCCCGAACAAGCGGTACACCACATGCGTCACATAAATCTTTTTCAAGGTTTCTTCATCAATAACGCTGGCTTTGACATATTCCGACATAAAAGCCATCGAGACAATATCCGCTTTGTGCTCCTCAATAATGTGTTTATACTGCCCCAATCCGGTCTGATACCGGCTGTCCGGCCCCAGAGAATGGCCGTTTTCATGTCCGATAACAAACAGGTGGTCCGTTTCCGGATCAAAATACCGGTGCAGTTCCGGAGCAACCAGCTTGTCCAAAAGCTTCCGATTCTTGTCTTTGTCCACGCTCATTCTGACCTGACGATGATAAACGTTGCGCCGTCCGCCGCCGGTTTTAATAGACAACTTGTCATTATTGGGCAGATTCTGCGCGGTTGTAATCCCGCCGCGGCATTGCGCATAATCGCCGGTTAAAGCGGCCAAATCAGCATCAACCATTGTCTGCTTAAGTTCGTCGCTCTTGTTGATATTTTGCTCATAACGGTCGGCAAAAGGCATCTTTGCAGCCAACTCTTTCATCAGATCCTTAAACTTGAGCAGAAGTTCCGTCCCTTGCTTATTGACGATTCCAACGCGAATGCCCAGCATATCTTTAGAATTCACTTCAATATTATAACGGTTGAGAAGCGCCATCAAAGCACTGTTCTCAAAAACGCTCGGCGTAATCGTATCATCATAACATTCCCGGCTCAGCGTAAACTCAAGTTCGCTGTCCTGCAACACCGCCCAATGCTTGTCCGCCAGCATGTCCATATCTTCATTATTCTGAATCAGTGCCTGAGCCTGCCAGCCGAGATAATCTTTAAACTTTTCGTCCGTGGTATAATGCGCGGCCACTTCCAGCTCATTGGCGATTGCCGAAAACTCTTTGGCAAAATATTCGGTATAATCGATGGCCTTCAATACATCACCGTCGCGCCGCACCATCGTCCGTGCGCTCAAAATTCTTCTGACCTCGTCAACTTTGCCGTCTTCCAGCATTTTTTGAATAATCTGATGAAATTCTCCAACACTGAGATCCACCGGATAAAAATTTCGCCCCGGCAGGCCGGAAATGCCCTTAAAAATCTCCACCGGTTCGGCATCAAGGCCGTTCAGTCCCTCCACACCGTTCAAAGACTGAAAAAGCTTAAGCGCCTTGGCCGCGTGAGAACTGCTTTTTGCAGCCTCTTCCAAAGCCTTTCGCTGAACAATATTCATATGATGATCCTGCTCCTGCGAAACCTCATTCATGATTTTTGCCGCCGCAACCAAATGCTTCAGAGCCTTCTTGTCCCCTTCCTGCAGTTTCTGATATCCCTCAAATTGCTCGTCAATCAAAACCACCGGCAGCATTTGTTCATTCAGCATTTTATCCAGTTCTGCTTCGCTGTAGGCAATCTCATATCCGTTAATTTCCATTTTTCTTAATCTCCACTGTTCTAAAACGATAGGCCTTTAATTTGTCAGACCAGTAAGTCGGGCTCATGCCGGCTTTTAACTTAAGCTGCGTCAAAAATTCTTTTTTGTCGGGAAACTCCTGCCACATGGCCGGCAAAAACAACCCCTGACGATTGCCGTCGCGCAGGACAATGCCGTCTGTTTCCGGCTGCAACTGAGCCAGCAGCCCTTCCTCGCTGTCAAAATTCAAACGCTCATAATCCGTCAGAAAAGTAATCCTGATTTCCAAATCTGCAAGTTCTTCCGGCTTAACGCTGTCAAAACGCACATCGTCCGACGCCGCGGCTCTGGCATTTTCCGCCACATCAAGCACCACGGCCTGCTTGGCGCGCAAACTTCCGGCTTCTCCCCGCATTGCGCCCTTGTTAAACAAGGTCACGAACACGGCTCCTTTGTCAAACAGGTTTTCATCATATTTTTTGCGGGAAGGCTTGTACTTTTTGCCGTTCTGCAGCCATCTTTCCAAACTTTCTTCCGCTGCTTTTAACAAATCCGGACCGTATTTCTCGGTAAAAAGCCTGATACTTTCAGCCTCCAGCTCAATCAGGGTCGGCAACACGTCCTTTTCTTTTTCCGGCGTTACGTTCAGCCAGCTTTCATATTTCCAGTTGGCCCTGATTTCCTCTTCCAGCCCGTCATTGCTGTATCCGTCAATCAGCAAAGATGACATCCGCAGCTCCTTGGCAAAATGCAATGCCGCCTGAATTCCGGCATCTCCGCACGGACGTTTCTTAACCTTGCCAAAATCCGGCAGATTCTTTTTTTCGTCCTCCTTCTGAACCCGCTTCTGCTGCTCATAATAAGCAGACAAATCGGCAAAGAAAACAAAAAGCGTTTCATCATCATGCAAATACGGCCTCAACCCCTGCTCCAGCTCTTCAGCCGTAGTATTTCCATAGATAACCGGCAGCACGGAAAAAGTCTGATTAATTTTTTTCAGAAAAAACAAATGTTTTTTCCAATAATCCTGATTTTTCCAGTCTCCCCCGCCTTTTTTCCAGCCATAAGCCTGTGCCGCCCGAACCATATCTTCGTTCACCGCCACATTTCCGTCCGGCATCGCCAACGCCTGAAAAACCGGCAGATGAATGCCGGAAACTTTTTCTTCACATTCCGGAATTAACATAATGACATTCTTAAACTTTCTGCCGGTCTGAGCCAGTCTCCAATAAGCCTTGGCCGTAACCGCGGCAGAATATTTATAACCGTTTTGCGGCACAATCAAAATCTTCGGCAGTACGTTCTGGCGCTTATAGCCGGAGCCGAAATAATAACCGGTATCCTGATTGCCGTCCGGAACCTTTTTCAGATAAAACCAACTGGCAACCGCCGGCAGCTCATACTTTTCCAGTTCATCATACTGCGGCACATAATCATTGATTTTTTCGGCATTGGACGACAAATGCGCATATAAATAATCATAATTCAGCCAAAGCAGCAATACCCCTGCAATGCCCCAAAAAACATAATAAAAAACCCCGTGTTTTTTTACATTTTCATCATTGTCAATATTCATCCGCCAGACTTTCCCGCTCTGTTTTATTTCTGCCGGATATTAGAACATGCCGACCTTAAAATTTTGCTAATTTTTATCATTCAAAGCCGCATAAAAGTGCACAAAATCATCAAAATACCGGATTTTTTCCGGCTGTTCCGTTTCCGTATGCCAAATATCTTCGCCAATCCGGATCGGCAGGGCATGCGCCGCCTTTGCACAATCGCTGTCCATCGGGCTGTCCCCGACCATCCAAACCTCCTCGGGAGAAATCTCGTCCGGTCGCAAATACCCGCTCAAAGCATAAAAAATATGCTCGGGATATGGCTTGTCATGTTCGGCTTCATGCCCGCAGACAATTTTTTCAAACATATCGGGGTCAAAAAGCAAAGGCAGTTCATAATCCAAAAGCCGGCGGTCTTTATTGCTCATAATCATCATCTTAATCCGGCGTGACGTCAAAAAGTCCAACACCTGCCGCACCCCGTCAAAAGTTGAAATCAGATCTTTCACATGCTGCAAATAAATCTCGGCATAACGGGCATAGATTTCCTCAGCCCTTTCACCGAAAAAAATCGGAAAATTATCTTTGAAAGACAAATTGTGATTTCTGTTTTTGCACACTTCTTCCCACACCGGCAGCCCTTTTTCTGCCAGCACCTGCCGGATGGCAAACAGCAATGCCGGACGGCTGTCGGCCAAAGTATTGTCCCAGTCAAAAATCACAAAGCGGACTTTTCCGAGCGGCAAAGGTTTGTTTCTCATCTCAAAATGTTCCATCTGTTAATTCTCATTCAGAAGTAATTAAATTTTACCGTTTTTCAAGATAGCAATAATGCCCGTTTCCGGGCATTATAATACATCAAAGGCAACATCGGCGGAACTATGCAGCCGTTCCTTTTCCGATAACGGTTTTGCCCCCCATATAAGGCTGCAGCTTGGCCGGAATGTTCACCGTTCCGTCCGCATTCTGATGATTTTCCAGCAGCGGAACCAAAACCCGCGGTGTCGCCACGCCGGTATTGTTCAACGTATGAACAAACTTGACCTTGCCGTCGGCATTGTCGCGATAACGCAGATTCGTGCGACGGGCCTGCCATTCCGTAATATTGGAACAACTGTGCGTTTCGCGATAACAATCCTGCGTCGGCACCCAGGCTTCCAAATCATACTGGCGATACTTCGGTGCGCCCATATCTCCGGTACAAACCTCCAAAACCTGATACGGCAGCTCCAAATCCTGCAAGACTTCTTCCGAAATCGCCAACAGCTTCTGATGCCATTTTTCACTTTCGTTAATGTCATTTTTGCAAATAACAAATTGCTCCGTCTTCATAAACTGGTGAACACGGGTCAGGCCGCGGGTGTCTTTGCCGGCAGCTCCAGCCTCACGGCGGAAACAGGGAGAAAATCCGGCATACAAAATCGGCAGTTCGTTTTCATTCAAAATCTCGTCAGCCCGCAGCGAATTCAAAATCAGCTCGGCCGTACCGGACAGATAAATGTCATCGGCAGGCATATAATAAATTTCATCACGAGAAAACGGCAGATATCCCTGCCCGTACAACGGCCTTTCTTTAGAAATGGACGGCACGGTAATGGTCGTAAAGCCATGAGCCGCCAGCTTGTCCAAAACCATCATATGAATAGCCAGCTCCAGCTTTGCCAGCTCGTTTTTAATGGCATAGGTACGCGCGCCCGAAACCTTGGCGATTCGTTCCATCTCGCTCCAGTCGTTAAGCTCCATCAATTCAACATGGTCACGCGGCTTAAACTCAAACTTGCGCGGCTCGCCGACCTTGCGTCTGACCACATTGGCGGAATCATCGGGGCCAACCGGACTTTGCGGACTGGGCATATTCGGCATTCTGAGCATAATCTCGTCAAATTTGGCCTTAACGGCATCAAGCTCTTCCAGCTCTTTTTTCAGCTCTTCGCCGATTTCCTTACTCTTGGCAATAATTGCCGGACGTTCTTCGGCAGAAGCGGATTTAATGGCATTACTGAGCTTATTTTTCTCTTCTGATTTTGCCTGTGATGAGGTCTTAAGCTTGTTCATCTCAAGATACAGGTTTTCCAGTTCATCCAGACTGATAACCTTGCCGTAGCCTTTTTTATCCAGTCCTTCCTGAATAAGCGGCTTATTCTCAATAATGTATTTTATATCCAACATCTTATAACTGTCCTAAAATTTTAATTAATTCTATCGGACTGTTAGAGTAGCAATTTTACAAATAAATACAACACAAAAATGCAGTCTGTATACGAAAATATGCAAGAAGAAAGCGATTCGCATTTCATTCAGTGTTACAAACGCCGTCCTCACGGCATTTTATTCTTCGGCTTTTTCCCGAACCGGCATCAGCCATACAAAAAGGGAGAAAACGCATTCCCTCCCCCTTTCTGTCTAGTTTCCGATGTTAAGGTTAACTTTGTTCCAGCCGCCGGTTTTCTTTTCCTCCTGCGGCTTTCCGTCTTCCCAGCCGCGAACAGGCTGTTTTCGTTTGTTAATCAGCGCTTTTTGTTCTTCCGTCTGAGCCACGCCCACCGGCAAAAGCTGATTTAGCAAAGCCGGCGACACAAAATCCTGCCGTTTTTTCAGCAGCGGATCAACAATACTGTCAACCTTGTCGGCAGACGGCTTCAAGTTAAAAGTTTTTACAGAACCGCCGTAAAAAACCGAAAGAGAATGACAAGGCGAAGACAACAAAACATCGGTATTATCCACCCCACGCACAAACCGCAGCATGATTCGCGGATTGATAATGCAATTTTCTGTTTTTTCAAAATCCACATTCCCCGGCGTCTTCAAAAAGCTGCTAACCACGTCCTCCCGCTGTTCTTTGCTCAAAACGCCGCAAAAACCTTTTAAGGCCATGCCGTCCATGTTATATCCGGAATAAGTATTGCTGCGGCTGGCTACTTCATAACAAAAAACCTGTTCGGCATCTGTAATATTTTCCAGCGCCGGCCGGCCGATACTGTCAATAATCGGTTGCAACACTTCGTCTTTGGCTGTTTTTTGCACACGGGGTTCGGCAGCCTGCGCCTCCTTGTCGCCTTCCCTGCGCCAGCCGTCCTTATCTCCCTGAAAAGACTGCACGCCCTCGGCCTCTATTCCCAGCCCCGACAATTCATCAGCCACGCCGCCGGAAAAATCATCAGCGGCCCGAACCTCTGAAAGCACACAAAATATTCCTGCAACTGTCAGCACAAACAATCTGTTCATCTTTTCTCCCTCATGCTGTCTTTTTTCTGATATAACATAATCATTATAAAACAAAATTCCATCCAAAATCTTAACATACCAAAAAATCCCCAAGAAAAAACCTCCGCATAACAACGGAGGCCTTTCCCTGATGATTAGAACGGATCATTGTATTTAAGCGTCGGGTCGTTCAAACGTTCAACATACCCGCTGTCTTTGCTGGTATAACCGACCCTTACTTTCGTTAACTGGTCATAGCGGTCAACCAAAGTATCATTCTGAAAATCATTTTTTTCTTTACGACGGTTAAAGTAGCAATAAACATTGGAAATACCGACAATCTGCTTGTTCCAAACCTCAAACAGGTTCCAGATAACGTCATCGTCAGCCCAGCTTGATCCCAGACCAATCTGGTTGGCATAAGTCTGATAGTCCTTCGCCGGATACAGGAAACCGATCGCCGCATTCCAGCCGTAGCTGGTACCGCCGCTGTCTTTGACCGACACAAAAGACGTATTCAGCCAGGTACTCTTCTGGAAAGTCAATGCCTTTTTGTAGCCCTCGTAAGTATCCCAGCTGTCAGATTCCGGCCACAGCAGCGCATTCGGATCGCGGTTGATTTGCAACTCGATTTCATTTCTAGCACCGCTGCTTTTTTCCACCGGGTGACCGGCCTGAGCCATAGCCCAGCTGATCGGGCTCAGCGTCGCAACCTTCAAATACCCCGGCGGACAAGTCGGCGCCGGCACAAAACCGAGCCACGGGCTGGTTTCGCATTTAAAGGTCGACGAAGCGCAACTTTTAACATAGCTCTTCATCGTAATCGTCCCCGAACCAAACAGCGCCGAGGTATCCAGCGGAAACGAACCGGAATCGTCCGGCGTGCCGTTTCCGGACATCAGCCAGTTCAAAGACCCGCCGCCGGCAGTGCAGTTTTTGGTCGCGCAATATGTGCCGTCCAGAACATAAATACCTTTATTGATAAAGTCCGGCAGAATATCACTCAGTCGGGCGCCGCCGCGCGTTATCAGCTTAATATCGTGCATAACCGAAGTATACGCCGGATTGACCTGATATTCGTCATAAAGCGTCTTGCCGGAACTGGAAGCATAACCTGATTGATACGCATTATCCGGCACCTTAATATGGCTCACCAGACGGTCCGCCAGAATATAGCCGTTCGGATCACTTTTGTCTGAAGTCGCATCATTGTTGCGTGCAATTTCAATCACGCCTTTGCGTACATAAACGCTGGCATCCGGCTTGGTACCGTCGGTATAATTGGTATCAATGGCAAAAATCTTGTCACCGGCCGCCGATGAGGCAATAAAGTTGGCGTCATTCATAACCTTAACTTCTTTGTCTGCCGGATTCACTTCAAAAATCGTCGTATCCAAATCATTCTGAACCGTCAGCACACCGTTATTAATAGCCATATTGCCATCATTAACATTCATATCAGCATTATTAACATCAACCGTGGGCAAAAGACCATCCAGTCCACTGTCAACGACCAAAGTACCGGTTCCGTCACCGACCGCAAAATGCGGCGTATCGGCATAAACCTCATTCGCCTTCATTTTAATCAACTCGTCTGCAACTGAAAATCCGCCCGTCCCGTCTGGATTCCCAACCATAAAATTGTTAACCAGAATCCTCACGCTGTCAGAATCAGTCACAAGATTAAAATTATCGGTACAATTCCCCTGAGCATCCGGTTTGCAGCCTACCCGCAACTGATTTTTAACATCAAGGTCTATCATATCAACCGGTTTGTCAAACTTAACCTCGTCCCGAAAACGCGCCGGACCGTTCACATCCAAAATATAATGAGGATCATAGTCATTAGGCATATTTCCAACAACCACACGCTTCAAATTAGATGTTCCCTCAACGGTCAAATTTGCATTAATTGTTGTATTACCTCCGGCATCCACCTGAAACTTACCGCCGCCGGCAGAAAGGCTTCCGGTAATCTCGGCGCTGCCGGCTTTCAGCAGTTCTTTAATCGTGGCCGTCAGAGCCTCCAAATGGCCTCCTACGGTAGCATCTCCTCCCACATCAAGCTTTCCGTCAATATTACCGTTTCCGCCCACGTCAATATTTCCGCCGATATTCGCATTACCGGTACCTTCAATGGTCAAACCGCTGCCGTTTTGCAGCAAAATCGCCTGATCTTTCTCTCCCAAACCATTACCGGTCACAATCATCTGCTTCACGTTTTCAATGTTATGATGAGCTTTGTCATCACCCATATAAAGCGTGGTTTCCATCGTATTCAGCCACGGTTCTTCTTCCATTCTCACACGGTGCAAAACGTTCTCGCCGCTGTTGTTGCCGCCGGAAATCGCCCGAATGGACGTCGCCATAATGGTGTTTTCTTTTAATTTTGCTGTCTGCAATTTAAAATCGGCCGGATCAATCGTCCAAACGCCTTGCACACCCTGAATAACCTTTTTCTTATCCGCTCCTGTCCGGAAAATACCGGCATTTGTACCAATCATCGAGGCAATGCGCGAGGCTCTGAGGATTGGCATTTCCTGCGTTTCTGCCGGCGTAGTCACCAGCAAAGCCGTCAAATCATGACGTTCGTCATTGTCAAAATCACGTTTTTTAACAATAACTTCCATGTCTTTAAAAGTTTTGGAACTGGCATTAAAGCCATAAGGCAGATATTCGCAAAAATGCTCAAGCGGCACACTTTCAACACCGCCGGAAAAATTATAAGTTTGACTTGTCGCGCCTTTGCAGTTTGACGTAACTTTTTTAGAACCGTCTCCCAAACCAACAATCGTGTTGTAGTTGTCAGACAGATAAGTATCAATCCCTTCCATCACAATACGGATTTGTCCGGCGGCATTAATATCCTGCAGCTCGGTTGTTCTTTCCGCCGCTTTTTTATAAAGCATCGGAGTAACCATGGCAATCAGGCCCAGCATGGCCATTGCCTCAATCAACAGGCTTCCTGCCTGCGATTTCTTTTCATCAAAAACCCGAACCATTGTTTTTCTCCTCATCCTTACTCAAACGGCGTTACATAAACCAGACAGCGGTTACAGTTTGCACAGGCGCAGGCTGTGCTGAAATTTCCGTTGTCAACCACATAATTGGGAATATATACCATCGTATCCTCACGTCCTTTAACCGCCATTTTATAATTCTTATCGCCGCTGTGCCCGCCTGAAGCCTTGTCTGAAGGATCCAAATGGACAGCATAACCGAAGCTGGTATCCGTTCCCAGAATATTTTGCGCGGCTTTCAATAAATCGTTCGTCGGCGTATTCGAACTCAGATTAAGCCACTTTGGCGGAATATACCCGTATGTTATCAGATACCTCATGGCATCGGGAGACGTGCAGTCGGCAATTCCCTGATCCCAGTTGTCTTTTCTCAGGCAATAGAGCTCTGTGGTAAAACTCCCGTCACAATTATACCCGTAGGGCAAAAAGTCTTTCAGGATCGTATCGCAAGTCAGCTCTTCTTCCAGATAAGACATGCCGGTTTTGTTCAGCGGCGATGCCAGCCACCGGACATATTCCTGCCCCGCACGCTGCTGGATGACCAGTTGCGAAACCACAACCTCGGCCTGCGGCTCAATCTTAACCTCCCGCATATCGCCGCGGACAGAAAGGTTATATGAATACAACAGCACCATAAAGGTTGCCAAAATCATCCAGATATACATTGCCTAAAGTTCCTAAAAAAAACCGCTTTTTATTATTTATAATAGCACCAAATGCCAAAAATTCATAACAAAAAACAGCCGGCTTGCTCAGAATTCACAAAACTGTAACAACAAATTATCGTCAACTTTATCAGAAAAAACATAATTAAAGGTTAAAATCGCCGTTTTCCGCCGTTTTTTTTGAAGTTTAATTTGATAAGTGCGTTTTTTGCATTTATTTCTGAAAAAAATGTTCTAAAATAAGTCAAATTGCAAAAACTACGGAGTATTCTGATGGCCGGCTTAAATGATTTTGATGATGACCTCAAAGACAATCCTTATACCCAGAAAGACAACAAAAAAATTCTGTTGTTTCTGGTGCCGGCGTTGATTGTCATCGGCATAATCGTCGGACTGTATTTTTTGTTTATTCCCAAATCGGACGATTCCGAAAGCCTTGGCTACAGCATTGTTGAAAAAGAAGAAAACGACACCAAAACGATTACCGTTTTTTATGACTTGCCGGAAATTTCCGTTCAGCTCCAAAGCGCGGATTCGCAAAACGCCGTGGTTAAAATCAAAATTAATATTGAACTTTCCAAAATGGAGGATATAAAAACAATAGAAAGCCTTATGCCACAAATCACCGATGCCGCCGTCACTCATGTTTCGGAACTCTCCCAAAATGAGATTAGCGGCGCCGAAGGTCTGTATTGGCTTAAGGAAGAGCTCCTGTACCGGCTGTCGCTGATTGCCGCGCCGGTAAAAATTTCAAACCTGAACTTCAAACGGTTTGAAATCCAGAAAACTAACTAAAAGCTGAGGGGAAAGCTTGTGGCTGAAGAACAGGAAAAGAAAGAAGGGCAACAACCCGACAACAAAAACTGGGCAGATATGATCGAGATCAACGAAAACATCTCGGCAAATCCAGACGACACGGCAGACAGCGCAGATTCCCGCATACTCAATCAGGAAGAAATCGACAGCCTGCTGGGCTATTCCTCCGGCGAAGACGATGACCGGCGCAATCTAAAAACCGGCGTGCAGGCCATTTTAAATTCGGCAATGGTTTCTTATGAACGCCTGCCGATGCTTGAAATCGTTTTTGACCGCCTGATTCGCCTGATGGCAACCTCTTTGAGAAATTTTACGCAGGATAACGTTGAGGTTTCGCTTGAAAGTATTGAATCCATGCGTTTCGGCGAATATCTCGATTCGCTCACCATTCCGACTTTGCTCGGCGTGTTCAAAGCCGAAGAATGGGACAATTATGCACTGGTTTCGCTCGACAGCGGCATTGTCTACTCAATCGTCGACGTTTTGCTCGGCGGCCGCCGCGGCACTGCCGCCATGCGCATTGAAGGCCGTCCGTATACCACCATCGAACTCAATATCGTCAAAGACATGATACAAATCATCTTATCGGATTTGTCCACCGCTTTTGACCCGATAACCTCCGTCAACTTCACCTATGACCGTCTGGAAACCAATCCGCGTTTTGCCACCATTTCGCGCTTGTCCAATGCCGTTATCGTTGCCCGTCTCCGCATTGACATGGAAGACCGCGGCGGCAAAGTTGACCTCATGATTCCCTATGCCACGCTTGAACCGGTTCGCGAACTTTTGCTGCAAATGTTCATGGGCGAGCGCTTCGGACGTGATGCCATCTGGGAAAACCACCTCACGGAACAGCTTTGGGATACGGAAGTCCAGATTAATGCCGTGTTAAAAGAATGTATGATAAAGCTCGGAGACATTGCCACTTGGGAAAAAGGCTCTTTTCTGGATCTGGATATGCTGCCGACCGATAACGTGGCACTGGTTTGCGGCGATGTTCCGCTGTTGACCGGTTCAATGGGACGCAAAAACGAACATGTCGTCATAAAAGTAAACGGAAAGGCTGAAAAAAATGGATAGTTTTGAAATAATCATAAATGTCGCCATCATTGCCCTGCTGATACCGACGATTATTTTTGCTTACCGGCTGAACCGCAGCCTGACGGCTCTCAGAGAAAACCAAAACTCTCTGGCAAAACTGATCGGCGCGCTAAATGACGCAACCAACAAAGCCGAAAACAGCATTCCGAAACTCAAATCTGCCACCGAACATTCGTCCGAAGACCTGAAAGAAGTCGTTGACAATGCCAAAACCATAAAAGACGATTTGTTGTTTATCAACCAGCGCGCCGACAGTCTGGCCGACCGTCTGGAACAGGTTATCCATAACAGCCGCGGCAATGTAAAAGACGAGAAAAAGAATAAAACCTCGGCTCAGATACTGAATATTGATAAAGCAACAAACACAAATTCCGGCGGTCAGGACGAACCGGATGATGTTTTTTCCGTTGAAGATTCCCGTTCCGAGGCCGAGTTGGAACTGCTAAAAGCCCTGAGATCAATAAAATAAGGTCAGACAATGATAAACAAAATAGCCAGCCGCATCCGCATTTTACCGATTTTTATATTTTTTGCCGTCTTAACGCTTTCCGTTCGCGTCAACACGGTTTTTGATCTTTTAAAACAAAAAGAAACCAAAACCATCAGCATTTCCCAACAAGCCGCACAAGCGCAGGAAGAAATGAAAAAAGAAAACAACGACCTGAGCAAAGCCCTGAACAGCAATACGTCGGCCGCCGGCTCGTCATCTGCCCCCAATAACAGCTTTTCGCAATCAGAAATCCTGATTCTGCAAGAACTCGCCGAACGACGCGAAGCCTTGGACCTGCGCAGCAAAGAAATTGATAAAAAAGCCATCCAGCTCAAAGTCGCGGAAGAAGAAATTGATAAAAAACTTGCACAATTGAAGGAATATGAAGCCAAGCTGCAAAAGCTCGTCCGCGAATATAACGACAAGGAAAAAGAAAAAATATCATCACTGACCCGTTTGTATTCGACCATGAAACCCAAAGATGCTGCCCGTATTTTCAATACGTTGGAACTGCATATTCTGATTCCGTTGTTAAAAGAAATGAAACCTTCGGTTTCTTCCGCCATCATCTCGCAAATGGACGCCGCCAAAGCCAAGGCCGTTACAACCGAACTGATCGGCAACAATTTCTAACCAAAGGCAAAAGCAATGAACGCAGCAAAGCGCAGTATCCCGGCCTTAAAGCAATATATCAGAACGATATTGCTTTTTGTGCTTCTGACTTTTTTTGCCCAAATTGCCTTTGCCCAAAATACACAGGAAGAAAAACTGATAAGCCTGCCGATTGGTGCCAATAATGACTACAAGCTGGAAAATCTGCCGCACGCAGTCAGCCTGACCTTTAATCACCCTCTGCTTGAAACACCGGAAGACTTCAGCAAAATATTGCCTGATATTATTGAAAAACAAGAATTATCCGCAGACAAGACCCGTATGCTTCTGACGCTGCACCACCCTCTTATCACGCAGACATCATTAAAAGACGGCATCTTGAGAATCGGCCTCAAGCCGCAGAAAAACATGGACAATTCGGAAAAATCAAATAACATTGCCATAAGCTATGGCGAACATCCGGATTACTACCGCTTTGTTTTCAAATATGATCAGCCGCCGCTTTATTCCGTTAAATCTCAGGATATGCAAACCTCGGTTTATTTCCTGAACGATGTCCGGCTGCAAACCGAAAACCTGAAATCTTATCCGTTTTATCCGGCCATCACGGTCTCGCCCAATACCATGGGCGGACAAACGCTGACAATTCCGGCGGCCATGGTAAAATCGGCAGAATATGACAACAAAATCGTTATCGACGTGTCAAAAGTTTCCGAGGGTCGGGTTTTTGACGACAGCACGGCCGAAATCAAAATCGCCGGCATAGATTTGCCTGAAACGGCTCCATCCGCTCTGGAAAACCTGACGCCCAAACAGCCTTATACCGATAAAAGAATTGTCAGTCTGGGCTTTTCGTGGAACTCTCCGGCCAATATTGCCGTCTTCCGTCGGGAAAACTATTTGTGGATTATCTTTGACCAAAGAAAAAAAATAGATAAGGAACAACTGCTCGCCGATGCCGCACCGCTGGCCGAAGAAATTGTGCTTATTCCGCATACCAAAGCCACGGTCATCCGCCTCAAAACCAAGCCAAATGTCAATGCCAACCTCCGTAAAGAAGGCTTACTCTGGATTATCGACCTTTCCGTTGCCGGATTTAAGGAAAAAATAAAAGACATGAACGTCTTTACACGCTATGACAGCCTGAACCACCCCTACTTTTTTATTGCCACGACAATGGCCGGCAACATTATCTCCGTTGTAGACCCCGAAATCGGCGATAATCTGATTGCAGCAACCGTTTCTGATGTTGAAAACGGTATCAGCGCTCCTTATTCTTATCCTGATTTTGATTTTTTGCGCTCACTTACCGGCGTGGCCGTCGTCCCCAAAAATACGGACTTAAATATTGAACGTGGCAATACCGGCATTATAATCAAAGCCGTTCGCGGCCTGAACATTTCTGCCGATTTGGACTACAAAAAACGCCAGCAGGACTTATTAAACACTGAAGAAGACGAGCTTGGCTTTGATTTAAGCCTCAGTGCAGGCCTCGCCGGCATGAACTACGCCGAAGCCGTATCCCAACTGCAAAAAGACATCGAACAGGCTCCGCAAAACAAAAAAATTGCCGCCCGTCTGATGCTTGTTCGTTATTACATTTCTTATGGTCTGGGAGCCGAGGCCTTACAGGAACTCCGGCGTCTGACACAAATGCCGGGATATCATCCGACGGAAGAAACAGAGTCGTTGTTCGGAGTCGCAAACTTTTTGCTGCGCCGTTATGATGCCGCCATGGAGCACCTGTCTTTTGGTGCATTGCCGTCTGATAATCAGGCGGTTTTCTGGCGTACGTTATCTTCCTCGGCCAAAGAATACAAAAAAGAAAATAATGTTATTCTGACATCTTATATTTCTCTGATTAAAGACTATCCGATACCGCTGAAAGCACGGATAGCCCTTGTCGCGGCAGACAATGCCCTGAATGCCGGAGATGATTTGGCCGCGCAAAATTTTATAGATGTCCTGAACAACATTGACAGCAAAAACCTCTATTATCAGGCACGTATCGGCTATTTAACGGCCAAACGCCGCGTTTTGCAGGGATACCCGCGTAACGGCATAAAATTATATAACAACATAGCCGCTTCCTTGTCACAAAAATACTCCGCTCTGGCCAGATACGAGGCCGCCGTATTGGGGCAGAAGCTGGGCATGCTGCCTTTGGCAAAAGCAATCCGTGAACTGGAACAATTATACTATGCCTGGCCGGACAGGGAATTCCGTTTGCAGGTACTGCGGACTTTGGCAGATTATTACGTCCGGAGCTCGGACTATCTCAGCGCTTTAAGAAAACTGAATCTGAGCATGAGTCTGGAAACGGAAGATGAAAAACCGCAAACATTGAAAAGAATGGTAAACGTTTTAGAAGACGTTTACATCAATAACCGTGCGGATAATCTGCCGCCGCTTAAATCTTTGGCAATATACAAAGAATTTGAATGGCTGGCGCCCCAAAGCCGGAATTATAACGAAATCATCCGGCGGCTGGCTGACCGTCTGGTCGCGGTTGACTTGTTGCCCCGCGCCTATTCCCTTTTGCAAAACCAGCTTCGCTTCGGCCGTCTGAGCGACAAAGAACGCGCTGCTGTCGGAACCAGGCTGGCCTTAATCAGCTTGTTTGAAGACAAAAACATTGATGCGCTTGATTTTTTGGATCAGACTCAAAGTGCCGATATTGACGCCACACTTCAGGCTCAGCGCAAAATCATCCGAGCCAAAACGCTTTCAAACCTTGATCGCGACGAAGAAGCAATAGACCTGTTGAAAGATGATTACAGCAAAAATGCCCTGCTGCTGAAAAGCGAGATCTATTGGAATGCCGGAATGTGGAACGAGGCTTCGGACAGCATCAGATATCTGGTAGAAGCCCCGCAACCGGGAAAACCTTTGAGTCAGGAACAAATCGGTTATATTCTGGATTGGGCAACCACCCTGCAAAAATCAGGAAAAACAACGGTTTTGGTCAGACTGCGCAACAAGTTTCTGCCCTATTTTGAAAATACCAAATACTATAGCCCATTTAGCATATTAACCGGCAATCTGGAAAATGATAAAATCGATCTGAAAGCCATCAGCCAGACAATCAATGACGTTCAGGCATTCAGCAACTTTACCAAACTGTATAACGATTCGCTCAAAAACAACCATTTAGACACCCAAAATAAATGAAGCAGAACAAATTTAAAATTTCCAGTCCGTTTGAACCTTCCGGCGACCAGCCGCAGGCCATTGCCGAACTTTGTCAGGGGCTGAAAAACGGCCTGAGCGATCAGGTACTGCTCGGCGTAACCGGCAGCGGCAAAACCTTTACCATGGCCAAAATCATTGAACAATCCCAGCGTCCGGCTCTGATAATGGCGCCCAATAAAATTCTGGCAGCCCAGCTCTATACGGAAATGAAAGAATTTTTTCCGAACAACCACGTTGAATACTTTGTATCTTATTACGATTATTACCAGCCGGAAGCCTATGTCCCCAAAACAGATACCTATATAGAAAAAGATTCCGCCATCAACGAACAGATTGACCGTATGCGAAACTCGGCAACCCGCAGCCTGCTGGAAAGCAACGACGTCATCATCATAGCCTCTGTTTCCTGCATATACGGCTTGGGCGATGTTGAATCTTATGCCGCCATGACCTTGCCGTTGCATGTCGGACAGGAGATCGCCCCCAAAGAAATATTCAAGCGCCTGTCAGAACTGCAATACGAACGCAACCAGATGAACTTTGTCCGCAGTACTTTCCGCGTACAGGGAGATATTATTGACATTTTTCCGTCCCATTACGAAGACAAAGCCTGGCGGATTTCCCTGTTCGGCGACGAAATTGAAAGCATCAGCGAATTCGATTCGCTGACCGGCAAAAAAAACGCCGATCTGGAAGAAATCATCGTTTATCCGGCCAATCACTACGTCACGCCGCGGCCGGCCATATCCAAGGCAATTGTCGGCATAAAGCAGGAACTCGCCGAAAGAACGGAGGAGTTAAAAAAAGAAAACAAGCTGCTGGAGGCGCAGCGTCTGGAACAAAGAACCCGTTTTGATCTGGAAATGCTGGAAACCACCGGTCATTGCAAGGGAATTGAAAATTACTCGCGCTACCTGACCGGACGTCCGGCCGGCGCCCCGCCGCCGACATTATTTGAATATCTGCGTAAAGATACCATTATTTTTATTGACGAAAGCCATATTTCCCTGCCGCAAATCGGCGGTATGTACCTCGGGGACCGTAACCGCAAAGCCACTTTGTCAGACTACGGCTTCCGTCTGCCGTCATGCGTTGACAACCGGCCTCTGACCTTTGATGAATGGAATGCCATGCGCGGCCAGACAATCTACGTATCCGCCACGCCGGGAGATTGGGAACTGGAACAAAGCGGCGGCACGTTTACGGAACAAATCATCCGTCCGACCGGACTGACAGACCCTGTCTGTATTGTCAAACCTGTTGAAAATCAGATTGACGACTTAATGGAAGAATGCCGCAAGGTCATTGCCAAAAAAGAACGTGTTTTGGTCACGACACTGACCAAAAAAATGGCGGAAGACCTGACGGAATACCTCAACGAAAACGGCATCAAAGTCCGCTATATGCACTCGGATATTGATACGCTTGAACGCATTGACATTATTCGCGACCTCCGTCTCGGCGTCTTTGACGTACTGGTCGGTATCAACCTGCTGAGAGAAGGGCTGGATATTCCCGAATGCTCAATGGTTGCCATTCTGGATGCGGACAAAGAAGGCTTCCTGCGTTCCACCCGCTCGCTGATCCAGACCATCGGACGAGCCGCCCGTAATGCCGACAGCCGCGTCATTCTTTATGCAGACAAAATGACCAACTCCATTCAGCAGGCTCTGGAAGAAACCAACCGCCGGCGCGAAAAGCAGTGCCAATACAACATCGCCCACGGCATTGTTCCCCAGACCATTAACAAAGCTATTTCCGGCACCCTGCAAACCATGAGTCAGGATTATCTTGATGAAGAAACCGCCGTATCAACCGTATCTTCCGATGACTTGAAGAACTTTGACAAACGGATAAAAGAATACACCAAGAGAATGAAAGATGCCGCTGCCAACCTCGAATTTGAAGAAGCCATGAAATATCGTGACAAAATTCGCGAATTGGAACAGCAATATCTAAAAAACTGATTCTTTTTTCAAACACAAAAAAAGAGGTTCAAACTGAACCTCTTTTCTTTTATTCGCCAAACCGGACTATTTGTTCTTCATAGCATCAATTCTTCTTTGAATTTCGCCTTCATCCAGCGTTTGCAAAATCTGGCCGTCCAAAATCATGGTCGGAACGCCGCGAATTTCAATAGAATTAGCCAAGTCGGCAGTATCCTGAATAGTTTTATTAACTTTCTCAGAATTCATATCTGCTTTCATTTTGGCAACATCAATGCCGGCAGCAGCTGCGAGCTCGTCAATTTTAGCTTCGCTCAAAGCACCGTCATTTTCCATCATGGCAGACCAGAGTTCCTGATATTTGCCCTGTTCTTTGGCAGCCAAAGCGGCTTTGGCAGCATAATCAGATACCGGACCCAGGAAGGTCAGTTCTCTCAAGACCAGACGAACATCGTTGTTTTTGGCAACAATATTCTTCAAAGCCGGATACAATCTGTGGCAATAACCGCAAGAGAAGTCAAAGAATTCTACCAGAGTAACAGATCCGTTCGGGTTGCCGACAACGGCAGCACCTTCATAATCGGTAATTTCTTTAATATTCTGCTTGATCTTTATGGCAGCGGCTTTTTGTCTTTCTTCTTCCTGCTTAATCTGATAAGCCTGCATGGCATTGAACACAATCTCCGGATTGTTGTTCAAAACAGTCTTGATTGTCTCAACATCCATAGAGGCAGCCGGAGCAACAGGAGCCACGGGAGCGGCTGTTTCAGCAACCGGAGCAGCTTTGTTGCATTTTGTCAAGCACATTGCTGCACAGGCGACCGAAATAATCAAAGCCAGCAGAGAAACGTAAATTGCATTAATTTTGTTCATCTTACAAATCCTTAAGTTTATTAAATACAAATATAATTTAGCTAATCTATAATATATTTACAACAGGCATGATAATTTATAATTATTAATATTCTCCAAATATCTAAATCTTTTTTTCATATTTAAGCAATATACTGATACAAACTAAAAAAGGGGATAACATGTTTCACATCAAAGTATCAATGTTTTCGCAAACGCGCAATCTGGAAAGCAAGATTGACCAGTTTCATGACAAATTGCTCGAAGTTTCCATGAACTTCAAAAAAGCCGTCCGCACTTTTCTGAGCGAACGCCGCAGCGATGACTACCGCAAAATCAGCAAACAAATAAAAAATACCGAACACGAAGCCGACCGCTTGCGGCGGGAAATTGAAGCCGCATTATACAGCCAGAATCTGATTCCCGATCTGCGGGCCGATGTCTTGCACTTGGTTGAAAACATTGACAAAGTCATTAACAAATTTGATGAAGTCACGCACAATTTCTATATTGAACGTCCTGAAATCCCCGAAAAATTTCATGCTCCGCTTCTGGCTCTCTGTGACCTGAGTTCCGATTGCGCCGAAAATCTGGCCATCGCCAGTCGGGCATTTTTTCGGGATCTGAGCTCCGTCAGGGACTATTCGCAAAAAGTCTACCTGATTGAAAATGAGTCTGACACCAGCTCGGCCCACCTGCGCAGCGCCGTTTTTGACACCGATCTGCCGCTGGCCAACAAACTGCAGCTCAATCTGCTAATTCGCGAAGTTGCGGATATTGCCGACATTGCCGAAGACTGCGTCGATGAATTGCTGATATTTACGATTAAGAGAGATATATAAGACATGGACGGACTGTTTCTCATATTTTTAAGCAGCGGGCTTTTTCTGGGCTGGTCACTGGGCGCCAATGACGCCGCCAATATTTTCGGCACGGCCGTCGGAACAAAAATGGTCAAATTCCGTACCGCCGCCGCCATCTCTTCAATTTTTATTATTATCGGCGCGGTTTTTGCCGGTTCCGGCGCCAGCCGTACCTTAAACGAACTCGGCGAGGTAAATACGCTGGCCGGCGCCTTTATGGTCGCCTTGTCTGCGGCCGTCAGCGTCTATTCCATGGTCAAAAGCGGCATTCCGGTTTCAACCTCGCAGGCCATTGTCGGCGCCATTGTCGGCTGGAACTTTTATGCCGGAAAATCTACCGATTACGGAACGCTGTCCCAAATCGTCAGCACTTGGATTATCTGTCCCGTCTTGTCCGGAATCATCGCCATCGGACTGTATTTCTGCATTCGCCGCCTGATTCGCAAGTCACGACTGCACCTCTTGCGGCAAGACAGCTATACCCGTATTGGTCTGATTCTGGCCGGTGCATTCGGCGCTTATGCCCTCGGTGCCAACAACATCGCCAACGTCATGGGGGTATTTGTCGATTCCAGCCCGTTAAAACCGATTACTTTCAGTAACGGCTTCACACTCAATGCCACGCAACTTTTGTTTTTAATCGGCGGCATCTCAATCAGTGTCGGCGTCGCCACCTATTCGCATAAAGTCATTAATACGGTTGGGATCAACCTGATGTCCATGACACCGGTTATTGCCTGGATTGTCGTCATCTCTCAGTCAATTGTCCTGTTTTTGTTTGCCTCCCAAGGATTGCAAAACTTTTTACACAGTAATGACCTGCCGGCTTTCCCGCTGGTTCCGGTATCCAGTTCGCAGGCCGTTATCGGCGCCGTTATCGGCATCGGCATTGCCAAAGGCGGACGGGATGTCCACTGGCCGTTGCTCGGACGAATAGCCCTCGGCTGGATAACCACCCCCGTCATCTCCGGCATTTTGTGTTTTATTTCTTTGTTCTTTTTAGAAAACGTTTTCAACCAGATGGTCTACGCCGACTAAGCGAGCTTTGCCGCAATCTTGGCGGCAATCTCCTCATACGCCTTGGTATAAGGGCTGTCCGGTTCGGCAAAGACAATCGGCGTTCCGTTGTCGGCATTTTCCCGAATAGTCAGATGCAAAGGAATTTCGCCCAGAAAATCCTCGCCCATGTCTTCAGCTGTTTTCTTGGCGCCGTGATACCCGAAAATATCAGCGCGGTGTCCGCATTTTTCACACAGATAATAACTCATGTTTTCAACAATACCCAAAATCGGGACATCAACTTTCTTAAACATGTTCACCCCTTTGACGGCATCAATCAGGGCAATATCCTGCGGCGTGGAAACAATCACAATGCCGTCCAGCTTAATCCGTTGTGACAACGTAATCTGAATATCTCCCGTCCCCGGCGGCATATCAATCACCATCACGTCAATCTCGCCCCAGTTTGTCTGCGTCAAAAGCTGCTCGATTGCCCCGCAGGCCTTGGCGCCGCGCCAGATAAGCGGCGTATCCCGTCCGACCAGCGTGCCGATTGACATTGATTTAATCCCCATAAAATCAAACGGTTCAAAATTTTTACCGTCAATACTATAGGCCGGCTGCCCTTCATACCCCAGCATGGTCGGAATGGACGGGCCATAAATATCCGCATCAAACAAAGCCGTTTTCAAACCGCAGTTAGACAGCGCCAAAGCCAGATTCGTCGCCGTTGTCGACTTTCCCACACCGCCTTTGCCGGAAGCCACGCCGATAATCTTTTTAACGCCGGGCACAATCCACTTTTCCGGTTCCGGCTTGAGAGAAGCGCTTTTCTTTTCTTTGGTAAAAACAATCGTCGCGCGTTTTATCCCGTCAATCTGCTCCAGTTCGGCTTTCAGCATGGCGCTTTTTTCCGCATCGTCAACATCGCTGGCAATGGTCACAATCACTTTGTCTCCCAGAATTTTCATCTGCTCAATCTGCTCTTCCGCAAAATGGTTTCTAATGCTTTGTCTGATTTTCTCTTCCATATTAACCCCTGTTGATATTGTTTGATCGGCAATTGTTTTTAGATGATATTTATATTATATAAGAAGATAATGCAATAAATTAAATTTGGAAATTATAATTTACAGAGTGAGGTATAAATGTCCAAACAGGAAGGTCCTTGGGGCGGAAATACAAACGACAGCCCTTGGGAAGATATAGAAAAATCCCCCCGCAAATCCAAAATCATAGACTTTGAACCCATCAGAAAAAATAACGTTCCGGACTTCAAAATCAGCTGGCTTGTTTTTGCCCTGCTGGCAGTCTGGCTGGCTTCGGGCTTTTACCAGATTCAGCCAAATGAAGAAGGGGTTGTCCTGCGCTTTGGCAAATATGCCGACACCACCGGCGCCGGTTTGCACTACCATCTGCCCTTTCCCATCGAAAAAGTAGAAAAAGTCAACATCACTCAGGAACGCAGTATTACAATCGGCGATTCCGCAGCCTACAACGCATCCAACATCGCCTCTCTGGCCGGTGCCAGAAACGCGTCCGGAGCGCCAGCTTCCGCCCTGAGTTCTTTTACGGAAAGCCACATGCTGACCGGCGATGAAAATATTGTCGATGTCAATCTGACAATCGTCTGGAAAATCAAAAGCGCCAAAGATTATCTTTTCGGCATGCAAAGCCCCGACCGCACCGTACAGGTAGCGGCCCAGTCCGTCTTGCGCGAAATTGTCGGCCAGTCCAAAATGCAGGACATCATTACCGGCGACCGCGGAAAGGTCGAGGATGATACCAAAGCCGAGCTGCAAAAAGTTTTAGATGAATTCGGTTCCGGCATAGAAATCGTCCGTGCCAAACTTCAAAAAGCCGACCCGCCCAAACAGGTTGTCGACGCTTTCAATGAAGTCCAGCGCGCCAAGGCCGATATGGAACGCTTCAAAAACGAAGCCGAAGCTTACAGCAATGAGATTCTGCCCAAAGCCAAAGGTCAGGCTTCGCAGATATTGCAAAATGCGCAAGCCTATAAGGAATCTGTCGTCAAAAAGGCTCAGGGTGAAACCGAACGCTTCAATTCCGTTTATCAGGCCTACCGCCACGGCCGTGATGTAACCATCAAACGCCTGTATCTTGAGGCCATGGAAGAAGTTCTCGGCAAATCCGACAAAATCATTATCGACCCGTCTAAAAACGGCGGCAATGTGTTGCCTTATCTGCCGTTAGACCGCCTGCAGAAGAAAAATTAGGAGTTTCCCATGTCAGAAAAAGTAAAATATTATCTGCTCGTCAGTTTGGCCGTTCTTGTTATTATCGGCGCCGCATCTTTCTATGTCGTGCCGCAAACCCGTCAGGCCATTGTTCTCCAATTCGGCGAACCGGTCAGGTTAATCAAAGAACCGGGATTGAAAATCAAAATTCCGTTCATTCAAAACGTTGTTTTCTATGACAACCGCCTGCTCGATTTAGATCCGCCGGCGCAGGAAATTGTCCTCAATGACAAAAAACGTCTGGACGTAGACAGCTTTACACGCTTTCGTATTGTTGAACCGCTGAAGTTTTATCAAACGGTTCGGACGGAAGAACAGGCGCGCAGCAAGCTGAAAGAAATCGTCAACTCCTCCGTTCGTAAAATCCTCGGCCGGACCACCTTGACGGAATTGTTGTCACAACAACGCACAAACATCATGGCAGACATCAGCAACGCGGTCAAAACCGACGCCGCCCAGATCGGGGTCAGCGTTGCCGACGTTCGCATTCGCCGTGCCGACTTGCCGATTGAGGTTTTACAAGCCATCAATACCCGTATGAAAGCCGAACGCGAACGCGATGCCAAAAAGTTCCGTGGCGAAGGCCAGCAACAGGCTCAGCAGATTCGGGCACAGGCCGAAAAAGAAAGAACCATCATTCTGGCCGAAGCCGACAGGGAAGCTCAGATAACCAGAGGTGAAGGGGACCGTGAAGCCATCGAAATATGGAACAAGGCCGCCGGTGTAGATCCGCAGTTCTATGCGTTTTACCGCTCGCTGGAAGCATACAAAAAATCTCTCGGCCAAGGCGGAACGTCTATGGTTTTGTCCCCCAACGCCGAATTTTTTGATTTTTTTGCAAAATCGCTTAATAAATAATAAAAGGAGTTTGAGATGAAAAAAATATTATCAGGATTATCCGCTTTCTTCTTTGCCCTCGGCAGCCTTTCTCCTGCTGCCGCCCAGTCTGCGGCTCCGGCGCCATATCCGTCTTTCGCCGACTTGGTTGAAAAACTTTCACCCTCGGTCGTCAACATCTCAACAACCCAAAAACCGGAGAATCTGGAAGGCGGCGATGTCGTCAACCCGAAGAACCTCCCCGGAGAAAACAAGCAGATTACGCCGCTCGGACAAGAGCACTATGCCATGGGCTCAGGCTTTTTGCTCGATGAAGAAGGCTACATCATCACCAACAGCCATGTCATTGACCGCGCCGAAAAAATCAATGTTATTTTGTCGGACAATTCGCAGCATCAGGCCAAAGTCATCGGCACTGACAACAAAACCGATCTGGCCCTGATAAAAATAGATACCGACAAAAAGCTCATGCCCGTAACTTTGGGCGATTCGGATAAGATTCGCGTCGGAGATTGGATTCTTGCCATCGGCAATCCCTTCGGGCTGGGCGGCAGCGTAACGGCAGGCATCGTCTCGGCAAAATCCAGAGACATTGAATCCGGCCCTTATGATAACTTTATCCAGACCGACGCCTCAATCAATCAGGGCAGCTCCGGCGGGCCGATGTTTAATCTTGACGGCGAAGTCATCGGCATTAATGCCGCAATCTTCTCAACCACCGGCGGCAATATGGGAATCAGCTTTGCCATTCCGGTTAACAATGCCAAATACGTCATTCGGGAATTGAAAAATTCCGGCAATGTCAAACGGGGCTGGATCGGTGTTCGGGTACAGCCGCAGTTGACTGAAGCAAACCCAGTCGGCAATGTGCCGAACGGAATCCTGATTTCTTCCGTATCTGAAGGCTCTCCCGCCGCCGACGCCGGAATTCAGGCCGGAGATATCATTCTGGCACTCAATGAACAGGATATGGACAGCGCTCAGATTTTCTCGCGCTTAGTTTCTGAAAGTCCGGTAAACGGCAAAATCACCTTAAAACTTTGGCACAACGGCCGGATTGAAAACCGCTTTGTAAACGTAGAAGCAATGCCGGGAGAAACCAATGCTCCGGAAATTGCCGTTAATTCTGAGCTTCAGACACCGGCTCCCGCCACACCGGCCGCAGAAAAACAATCTCAGGACGCACCTTCTGAACAAAGCCTTGGGGAAATCCTCAATGAAGCGGTAAAACCGCAGCCGGAAAACAAACCGGAACAGCAAACACCCCCTCAGGTTGCTGCTGAACCGCAGCCGGTTCTGACAACCCCTGAAATCGCGGCACCGAAAAAAACCGATGATATCGCGGACATTGCACCGGATATTGCTCCTGCCGATGTGAACGAAAAAGCGTCTTACACAATCCCCGGCAGCGGTATGATGGTCAGAAACATTACCATTCAGGACATTAACGATATGGAACTAAAAGCGGACACAATGGGCGTTATCGTCGTATCGACCATTCCCAACAGCGAAGCCGCTGTCAAAGGGATTCGTCCGGGCCTGATTATTACAAAAATCAACAAGCGTAATATCTATAATACAGACAGTGCCAAAAGCGCCATTTATGAAAAAGCCGAAAACAACCAATATACCTTTATGGTTCAGGACGGCGAACGGATTAACTCTGTCACGCTTAATATGAAAGTTCAGTAATGCAGGTTGATTTTTATCATCTCCAAACCCAGACGCTGGAGGATGTCTTGCCCAAACTTTTGGAAAAGGCCTATGCTTCCGGCAAAAAAACAGTTGTAAAAGTCGGAACGGCCGAACGTGTCGAATTTCTGAACACGCAACTTTGGACTTATGATGATACATCTTTCCTGCCCCACGGCAGCAAAAAGGACGGCAACGCCGAAATGCAGCCGGTCTGGTTGACCTCGGGAGAAGACATTCCTAACGGCGCCGCCTTTCTTTTTTTGGTAGACGGCGCCCAAACAGAAGTCAGCAGCCTGAACGGCATTGAAAGAATATTCAATATCTTTGACGGCAATTCGCCCGACGCCGTTACCCGTGCCCGCTTGTTTTGGAAAGAACTGAAAGAACAGGATCACACTTTGTCTTATTGGCAGCAGGAAAACGGCCGCTGGATAAAAAAAGCATAAAAAAATCCCGAAGTTGAATACTTCGGGATTTTTTCAATCATATCCTTAAACCAGAATATTGTCCAAAACCTGCCGGCAATAAGCCCGCAAATCCGGATTTTTCATCAGGCTCAGCTTGAGATTGGATTTAGCCAGTTCTTCATTGCAGCCGCAGTCAAAACGCATGGCATCACATAACACGCCCGTCAGCTTCATACCACGCACGGCAGCCAACCCCATAGCGTCAGCCAAATTAATTTCACCATTATTGCCTTTTCTGACCTCAGGCAAAATGTCCATAATCTCATTCGGCAGAATATACGGCCCCATACTGGCATAATTGGACGGAACATCTTCCAAAGCCGGCTTTTCGATTTTTCCTTTGGCATGCACAATCCGCCCGTCGCGCACGGCACCGATAAGAGCCCCGTAACGAACCATTTGCTCACGCGGAAATTCCATAATATTTTCAACCATACCGCCAAATTCCTCATAAACATCCAGCAGCTGCGCCAAAATGCCCTTACCATGCATACTGACATAAACGTCGTCCGGCCACATCACAACAAAATCGCGCTTACCGACAATCTCTTTTGCCATCAATACGGCATGACCGTTTCCTTTAGGTTCGGCCTGCTCGGCAAAAGAAAATTTCATCCCTTTCGGAATAATATCTTCAATAGCTTTAAGCAAATCTAACTTTCCTTTCTGGCGCAAATGGTTTTCCAGCCAGGGATAAGAAGAAAAATGGGTTTCAAATAAATGTTTGCAGGATTGATCACTGTAAATGAAGACGACTTCATTGATTCCAATCTCGGCACAAGCATCAACGGCATATTGAATAATCGGCTTGCCGTTCAGCGTCAAAAAACCTTTATGCAAAGCTTTTGTCGCAGGCAGATTACGGGTTGACAGACCAGCCACGGGCAGAATACAAACTTCAGGTTTGCGCATAATTTTCTCCTCATAATAATGTTAAATTATATGAAAAAAATATAACACAAAAAAACGTTTCGACAAGCCTTATTTGCAGGTTTATTTTTTCCGGATGACGCCACTGGCTTTTGTAATTGTACCGCTGGATTTTTTCAAAAAACTACCTTCTTGTTTTTGTGGAATATCTTCAGATTTCCGATCCTCCCGCACCACCACGTTTTGTGCTTTTTTCTTAGTGGAAAAATCCAAAATCTTAATATGCTCTTTTTTTTTCAACGCCTCTGCTTTTTCAATATCCGCAATATCCCGGACAACTGTCCGCGTAAGCTTCTTGCCGTCTTCTTTAACAGAAATTTTGCCAATATTCTCGGCAACTTTCCGCTTGATTTCGGCTTCGCGTTTTGCCTTGTTAAAGCTCTCCTCCGCCCCGCCGACTTCATCCTCGGTATACTTCATATAAGCCTCTGTACTCTGCCCGAGCTTCATCAGGTCATTTTCCATTTGTCCAACGGTTTTTGCCATATTTTGCAAATACTCGTTAAGCTTTGCCGGCTCATCTGTCGCCTTCATCTTCAGATACTCCTGCGAAACCTGCTCATGGCTTTCCACAACCTTAACCAGAAGGTCATTCACCTCTTTCTGAAAAGCCGCGACCTTCTCATCTTTTTCCATATTATAATCCGTTGTAATCCGGCTCAGCCTTTTGGTCAATTCGGCATCTTTATCCCGAAAAGCCTGACCGTTATTTTGCGCCTGCTGCTGCATCTCCGTCGCGTGGTCGTAATGCTGCCCGATCTGATACTTCAAATCCTCGACATGATACTGCAAGACGCGTGTCCGAAAATCGTTCAGCTTGCCAATCACGGCCTCAAGCTTTGTCTTGGCCTGATTAATAACGCTTTCGTCATACTTCGGCGTCAGCGCCAAAGTCGAAACCTCGGCCATTGCTTTTTTAATATCCTCGCTTTCCGCCTTCATATTTTTATAATTTTCTATAACTTCCGGCTTTTTGGCCTGCTCGGAAAAATTATCGTAATCCCGGCTGATTTTATAATAATTGCCTTCAAACAATTTCAGCATATCCTGCTGTTGCTGCATTTTTTCTTTCAATGCTTCCATAATGGCCTGTTCTTTGGCGCGGCGTGCTTCGGCAATTTTGTTCTGCTCCGCATCATACAAATCCGTCAGCGGCTTCAAATTCAATTCCAAAACCGGATCGCTCAGCGAACCGGCCCAGGAAAAACCAAAGGCCGGCAAATCCGACGGTTCGGCAATTTTAATGTCAAATTTTGAAGAGCCTTCCCAGTCTGACAAATTTCCCGAAGTCTTAAGCCTGATAGAAAAATCAGTTCCGGCAAAATTAATGTCTTTGCCCTCAAAGTTGCCGTTTTTAAAATAAAGTGTTCCGCTGACTTTTTTAAAAGGCGTCGTACCGCTCTCCAAATTCTGCTTGACCAGACCGGCCAATCCCTCCGACAATTTCCTCAGCTGCAAATCTTTAATAATCGGAGCAATCCGCCAGCCGCGAAAATGCGTATTGACAATCTCAAAACTGGCATCGCCGTTCAAACCGGACAACATTGCGGCCGCCGATTCCGCCGGCGCGTCAACCACAAATTTTCCGCTGATAAGCCCGTCTTCAAAACCATATTTCTGCCCGATGCTGTCAACATTTTCCAAAGCCAGATTCCGCACGGTAAAATCTGCGGCAATGGTCGGCGACGTTGCCGTTGCAAGCTTAATCCCGCCTGAAATTCCGGCATTTTTATAAGTCGTTTGAATTTGGTCAAAATTCAAATTGCCCATGTCAAAAACCACTCTGCCCTGCAGATTGTCAAAATTATTTTTGCGATAAATAAACTTGCCGACATCAAGCGCCATATTCAAATCAAAACGATTATAAAACTCATAATCTATTTTTGCCGTACTCGGCTGAGGCTTTGCCCACAGCGCCGCCTTTGAATTGCCCGTCTTCAAAAAGGCCTGCTGCTGCCCGCCTGCCGGCTTAACGTTACTGCCGTAAAAATAGCGCTCGAATTCCAGTTGGTTAATCTTCAGGCTGCCGCTGACTTTCGGCCGTCCCTGAGAATTGTCATAAAAAAGGCTGCCATTGAAAACATCTTGTCCGACCGTAGCCTTTCCGGCACTGATGTTCAAATTGTTTTTTCCTGCCTCAATCTGGCTCTCCAGAGAGAAAACGCCCAGAGAATATACGTTCGGTTTATAATTGACACCCCAATCGTTAAGCATCTGCACAAAATCAGGATTCTTCAGATTAACCTGCCCGCTAAACAGCTTTTGTTCATCATTTCTGTTAACCGTACCGTTAACAGAACCTTCGGTCTTTTCCAGTTTAAAACTGCTTTGCAGCGCAAACTGCTCCAGATTCCCGCTAAGAGCGCCTTTGGCAGAAAAATTCTTCATAATCTCCGGATTAAATCCGGAAACGGCCGGTTCCAGCTTGTTCAGCGGAGAAGCCAAATTCTGAGTGGAAAAATCAAAATTAACCCCGTCAAATACCAGCGTCTGCCCGCCAAAACCGCTGAACTTGCCGTTCAAGCTCAGCTTTGAATTCAGCATACTGCCGATATCAAGGCTGCTCACATTCAAAACCCCGCCAATCAAATCGCCGTTAAACTGGACGGCCTCAAACGGCACGCCGCCGTAAATCAGCAAACCGGCTTTGCTCATAAACCTGATTTCATAATCATTATAAGCCGCCAGCTTATCCATAAGATATTTCAGCCTTTTATCCGGCGAAGCAGCAGCCTGTTCCGTCGGCAACGGCGCCAGATAATTATCCAGACTGACGCTGTCAGCCTCCAGAATTGCAAAAATCTGTTTTTTGCCGCCTTTTAACGCACCGCCCAAACTGCCTTTAATCACGCTGTTGTCAAAAGAGACTTCCATCGGCGAAATTTTGAGCTGCGAACCGTTGCCCGCAATACTAGCCTGAGCCGAGAATTTCTTATACGTCGATGCCGCCCTGACCTCCGGCTTAAAACCAAGCCAGTCTAATGTCATATCCAGATTTTCCGTCACCGTATTAACATCAAAACGGTAAGTCAAAATCTTTTCCTTATCCGGAAAAATCTCCCCTTTTGTCTGCAGAGATGTCTCCCCCGGCAAAATCATGTTAAAACGGTTAATATGAACTTTTTCGGGAACAATATCAAAACTCAAATCCAGATTTTTGATATTTTGCTGCCGGTACTTCCCTTTAACGGCTTTAATATCGCCAATCACATCCCAGGCAAAATCCGGCTCAAATTTCTCTCCCTTAAAATACTTTCCGCCATATTCCCGTGCAAAAGCTTCGGCCAAATCCAAATCAACGTCCGTCATATTGAAAGCCATTTCAATCTTCCGGCGTTCTTCTTTATCTTTCTGTGTCCAGTCGGTCACCTCCTCCGGCCGCGGAACAATAATATTTCCGGCCGCCGCCGTCTGCCCGTATTTCATGACCAGATCGCTCAACTCCAGCTTGGTCTTGTCAATTGTAATCGCCGTCGAAACCGACAGCGGCAAATCATATTTCTTGTCCAGCTTAAAATCTTTGCTATTGGCATTAAGGTACTCCGCCAGCTTTTGCGTATCAAAAATCAGGCTGCCTTTCAGGCTCTCGTTTTTGAATAAGACCGACCCGTCAAAACGATAAATCGTCCCGAGCTGCGGATTATTAAACACAAAATTCAGCGTTGTGTTAAAATCGTCAGACAAACGCCCCATTTCAAGAGAAAAACCCTCCGGCATGTTGTTCTTGACAAAGCTGCCGTCAATTTTATAAGGCCCGAACAATGTCTGGGCAATCACCTCGGCATTCAGGTCGGTAAATTTCCAGTCAATATCCCGAAGCTTGTCAATATAATCAATCTCGGCGTTTTCCAGCGTCACGCTTTCCAAAGTCACCGGCGTATCCTGCAAATCCTGCTTTTGCTGCGGCGTAAGGTCGGATTTCCAGTTTTTTGTGCCGTCTTCAAAAACCTCAATCCGCAGAACCGGATTCGTCACCGACATCCGCGTCACCTTAAACTCGCCTTTAATAAACGGAACCAGATCAAGGCGTGCCGACATCTTGGCCGCACTCGCCAACGGCTCCGTAATTTTCTTGTCCTGACTGAAAACCTTAATATCCTCAACCAACAGCTTGGGAGACGGAAAAATAGACAGCGACAACGGTCCGTTAATCACCACGTTTTTTCCGGTTTTCTGAGATATTTCGGCCGCAATACGATTTTTGTGCTCGTTCCAGTCAATTGAGGTAATATAAAAAAAACCTCCGGCAATCACCAGCAGCAAAACGCCTGTACCGATCAGCCACCATTTTCTCACGTCCGTTTTCTCCTTTTAAAGCACAAAAATCTTTCTGATAAGACAATTTTAATTATCTTATTTTAACATGCAAGTATTAATAAAACTTTTAAGGCCGAGTAAGATGACACAAACAGAAGAACTCTTTGCCGCGGCGCACAATATCCGCCGGCGCGCTTATGCCCCCTATTCAAACTTTGCCGTCGGTGCCGCCGCTCTCGGCAGCAATGGCAAAATTTATGCCGGCGCCAATGTCGAAAACATCTCCTATCCCTGCGGCACCTGCGCCGAACAGTCTGCCATTGCCCAAATGATTGGCGACGGCTGCCGCGAGATTGCCGAAATTCTGATTATTGCCGACACCGCCGAACCGATAACGCCCTGCGGCGCCTGCCTGCAACGCATAAAAGAATTTGCCGGCGCACAAACCGTTGTTCATCTGGCTAACCTGAACGGCATTATCAGCAGCCTGAATTTTAATGATTTTCTGCCTCTGGCCTTTAACAATAAGGAAGTAAAAAAATGATAAAAGACATTGCCGGCCAAATCCGCCAAAAAATTTCCGGTCACAACCCGCAAACAGCCATTATTCTCGGCAGCGGGCTGGGCAGCCTCGGTGATGCTGTCTGTAATCCGGTTTATGTGGAATACAAAGACATTTCAGGCTTTCCGCAAAGCACCGTCAGCGGCCATCAGGGACGTCTGATTGCCGGCACCTTGGAAGGGACGGAAGTCTTATGCCTGCAGGGGCGTTTCCACTTATACGAAGGACACCGGCCGCAGGTCATCAATAGCGTTATCAAAACATTGCAGGAACTCGGTATCAGACGCCTGATCGTCACCAATGCCGCCGGTTCGCTGACGCCTGATTTTCAGCCCGGAACAATCATGCTGATAAAAGACCACATCAATCTGAGCGGAACCAACCCGTTAATCGGCCCGAACGATGACGCTTATGGCCCGCGTTTTCCCGATATGAGCAACGCTTATACTGCCGCACTGCGGACGAGAATGAAGCAAATCGCCCAAGAACAGAAAATTCCGTTAGCCGAAGGCGTATATATGATGGTGACCGGCCCCAATTTTGAAACCGCCGCCGAAATCCGCGCCTTTCGTATTCTCGGCGCCGATGCGATCGGTATGTCGACCGTACCGGAAGTCATCTGTGCCGTCCATTCCGGCATGGAAGTTCTGGGGCTGTCCGTCTTAACCAATATGGGCACCGGATTGCGGACCGGCAGCCAGAGCCATGCCGAAACGCTGGCTCAGGGAGAAAAGGCTTCCGCTGACCTGCAAAAACTGGTCAAAGCCTTTTTAAAACAGGAGAAATAATATGGATGACGTAACCGCCGCCGAAACTTTAATCCAATGTCTGGATTTGACGTCACTCAACAGTACGGACACTTCCGAAAACATTATTGACCTTTGCCGCAAAGCCCAGACGCCTTACGGCAACGTTGCCGCCATCTGCGTTTATCCGCAGTTTGTCGGCATTGCCAAAGAACACCTGCGCCATACCAATATCAAGGTTGCAACCGTCATTAATTTTCCCGACGGCAGCCTTGAACTGGAAAGAACCCAAAGTGCCATAACCACCGCCGTTGTCAAAGGTGCCGATGAGATTGACCTCGTCTTTCCGTATAAACAGTTTCTGGAAGGCAAAAAAAATGAATGCGGCCTTTTCATTAAACAGGTCAAAGAACATCTCGGCAAAAAAACACTTCTCAAAGTGATTCTTGAAACCGGAGAACTGGTACATGCCGCTGCCATCGCCGAAGCCACAAAATTATGCGTTCAAAACGGGGCGGATTTCATCAAAACCTCTACCGGCAAGACCAAAATTTCCGCCACGCCGGAAGCGGCTAACATCATCTTGGAAACGATTGCCGCCGGCCGCAAAAATGCCGGCTTCAAAGCCAGCGGCGGCATAAAAACCATTGATGATGCCAAGAAATATCTGGTGCTGGCCGTCGCCGTTATGGGCGGAAAATGGGTCACTCCCAAAAATTTTCGTATCGGCGCCAGTTCTCTGCTGGATAATCTGATAGAAGTCATTAATCGGGGATATTAAAATGCTGCCACAAGAAATCATTCGCAAAAAACGCAACCGCCAAACTTTAACCGCGGAAGAAATCAGCTTTTTCATCAAAGGCGTCACATCCGGAGAAATTGCGGACTGCCAAACCGCGGCATTGACCATGGCCATCTTTCTCAACGGCCTTTCCAAAGAAGAAATCACATCATTAACATTAAACATGCGTGATTCCGGCAATGTTTTAAGCTGGAATTTAAACGGGCCGGTCGTAGACAAACATTCTTCCGGCGGCGTCGGAGATAAAGTCAGCCTGATGCTGGCTCCGCTGATTGCATCCTGCGGCGGCTATGTCCCGATGATCTCCGGCCGCGGCCTCGGCCACACCGGCGGCACGCTCGACAAATTCGATTCTATCCCCGGATATAAGACCGTTCCCGATAATGACCTGTTCAAAAAAACCGTCAGGGAAGTCGGCTGCGCCATCATCGGCCAAACCGGAAATTTGGCACCGGCTGACAAAAAAATATATGCCATTCGCGACGTCTGCGGCACGGTTGAATCCATCCCGCTGATTACCGCTTCGATTCTTTCCAAAAAACTCGCTGCCGGACTGGAATATCTGGTCATGGATCTCAAATGCGGCAACGGCGCTTTCATGCCTTCGCTTGAAGACGGCAAAAATCTGGCGCGTTCCATTGTTGATGTCGCCAACCATGCCGGTACCAAAACTTCCGCCCTGCTGACAGATATGAATCAGGTTCTCGGCCATACCGTCGGCAATGCCTTGGAAATGGCTGAAGCCGTAGAATATCTGCAAGGCAAAAACATAGATTCGCGTCTGCACCAGATAACCATGGGCCTATGCGCCGAACTTCTGACAAACGCCGGACTGGCTGCCGGCACGGAAGATGCCCGTGCCAAACTGGAAAAAGCCCTTTCCTCGGGCAAAGCCTTGGAAATCTTTGCCCGCATGGTCACAGCTTTAGGCGGGCCGGCTGATTTTACGGAAAAATATTCATCTTATCTGCCACAGGCTGCAATTGTCCGTCCGGTGTTTGCACCAACAGCAGGCTATGTGCAGAGTATGAACACACGCAATATCGGCTTGAGCATTATTGAATTAAAAGGCGGACGCACTCATCCTGATCAAAAACTGGATTATGCCACCGGCTTCAGTGCCTTTTGCCAAATCGGCGATTATATTGACGCCCAAAAGCCGCTGGTCTTTATCCATGCCCAAACCGAAGATCAATTCAACCGCGCACGGGAAGATTTGCTGAAGAATATCCAAATCGGAGAAAACGCACCGGCAATAACCGATCCGATCATTGAAAAAATATCTTAACCACAAAAAAACCGGAGTTTCAAACTCCGGTTTTTTTTGATATCTCCCGCTTAGGCCGTATAATCACCGCCCCGCGGATCCACACCTCTGAAAGGCGTTTGCGGCTTACTGATGTTCTGAGCCGTCATCGGTTCTTTAGAAGCAACCTTTGCCGCCGTGGCTTCTTCCACGCTTTTACCTTGTCGAAGCGCTTCCAGCTTCTCAGCCCTTGAAAGTTCCTGCGGCTGCTGTTCTGCGGCCTTATCTCCGTGAACCATCGCCTGCAGTTCGTCATTCAGCTTCTCGACATCGGGTTTTCCGGCAGCAGGCTGAGCTTCTGTCACCGGTTGCTCAACCTTATGAACATCTTCCGGATTCCCGAAAGCCTTCTCAGCTTCCTGCGCAAACAGCTGCACATCTTGCTCTGCCCTTATCTGCGCATCGGCAATCATGACATCGCTATATTGCTCATCGGACAGATTCTTCTCCAGAAAAGCCAGCTCCCTGTCGCTGAAATGACCGGCTTCCTGACCAATCCGCTCGGCAATGGCCGAATGCAGTTGCTCACTTCCGACCAAACCGATTTCCTCAGCATTATGAGTTTGAATCACCCCATCTTCGCTCAAAGAAAACTCCACCGTTTTACCGCTGACAGGATCTCGAACACCATACATTTTGTTTGCCTCGACCTGAGCTTGCATTTGTTCATTAATATCAGCGACAACAGGCTGCTCGGTTTCAAGACCGGTAATCGTACCGGCTTCCAGCGGCTGTGATGCCCACTCCGGACGTTCTTCCGGCTCCTGTTGCGCAACCGGCTCTTGTACCGGTGCCTCTTGTACCGATGCTTCCTGCTCGACAGCCGGCTTCTCCGGCTCATTGGCCCAGCCTTCTCCGCCGTCACGGTCTATATAATCGGAAATACCGTCATTATCCTTATCCACCATTGGCGGCGTTTGCTGCTCTGCCGGCCGCTCAATATAATCGGAAATACCGTTGTTATTTTCATCAACCATTGCCGGAGCTTCATGCGGCACATCTGCAGCAACCGTACTGTCAACCGTTGTCGTTGCATCATGAGACGTCTGTCCGGCAATAACGGCCCAGGCTGTACCGGCGCCGGCAATACCGGCCGCTCCCATAGCTTTCCATACACTGCCACCGGCTTTTCGCACATCTTTAAAAGCTTTGATGGTTGAACCGACACCCAATGCAATTCCTGAAGTTGCCTTGGCATTTGTCAGAGATTTTACCAGCTCCGGTGCCAATTCAGCCGATGCCAGACCGGCTGTTGCCGCGCCCAAAGCCGTCATTGCCGCACCGGCCAAAGCCATTTTATTGTTTTTTAAGAAAGACCAGAGCTTGAGTTTTTTACCCTTTTTGGCCATTTCTTCTTTTTGCTTTTTATATTCCTTGCGCAGCTTCATAGCCTGATTAGCCAGAGATGCCGTTGCCACAACCGCCACGCCGGCCGGTCCCATGGCTGCGCCCGCCACATAATAAGCGCCGGACCATGCCGCAGTCTTGGCCAGAGATTTAAGCATTGCATACTGTTTTGCCGGCGCATTTGCCGCCACTTTAGTATCCAAGTCTTTCCCCTGCTCCCGCAAGGCTTTTACACCGGCATTGCCTTTTCCGACCTTACTTTCCAGACGGGCGGCAAACCCCTCGCGCGCCTCGCTCTGCGCAGCCATATATCCCATCAAAGCCCCTTTTCCGACCTGAAGTTTATGGCCTTTGGCATAATCCTCAATCGCTTTGCTTCCGCCGGCAATCACACTTTCAACACCGGCCAGTCTGCCGACTTCCGCCACGATATTCGCTGCAAATTCCTTATTAAATTCTGCCGGATCAATCGGTCCCGGATTCGTACCGGCCATACTTTCCATCGTCTGCAGGCGGATACTCTCCAGTAATTGTGCCTTCAGCTCGTCATTATCCTTGCTTTTGGCCTTGCCGGTCATCTTAACGCCGTCCGTAATCTCCAGATTGTCAAACAGCGCCATAGCATCAGCCATTTCCGGATGTTTCGGCTTCGGGTTCTTCTGAGCCTCTTTCCGGTTCTTATCTAAAATACCTTTGGCTTTTTCATATGTTTTGGCAGGGAACATTGACTCCGGCAAATGCGAAGCCTTCTCAAGCAGAAAATCCATGCTGCCGAGCTCGTCAGCCGGAACTTCCTTGCCGGTTTTGGTCAGTTTATCGGCAATTGCCTTTTCCAGCGCCTCATAATCCGGTCCCACTGTGCCAAAAGCGTTAGACGCCGACAAAGACGCCAGTGTCTTCATATCAAAATCTTTGCCCTGCCGCAGCTCGGCCATGGCCTTTTCGGCCTCTTCTCTCGACATCGGTTTGACCGGCTCTTCTTTATACTCGGCCTTCTCAAGAGCATCTTTGCCCATTGCGCTCATGGCGGCAATATTTTCTGAAACCCGTTCGGCATCTTCCGATGTCAACATCGACAAGCCATGCTCTCTGTCATAAGTTTCCGTAAACTCTTTCAATTTCCCTTCACAAGCTTCAGCAAGCTCGGCAATCCGCGGCTCATCAAAAGTTCCGTTCACAACCTTGCGGGAATCATACAGCTTGCTTTCCACTTTGGTAAAAATTTCAAAAGCTTTGCCGGCGCTTTCCCGACGGTTTGACATCGGAATAGCATCAAGCAAAACCTGCGCCGCCGCCAAATCTTCTTTTTTGATAAAATCATTCTTGCCCATAGCGGCAATATCATTCAGCTTGCGTCCGACGGCCTCGTCAACGCGCTGCTTGTCAAAACCTTCCGGATTCTTGTCCATTTCGACTTTCAATGCCGCCAAATCATGCAGGCTCAGCTCGCTCAAATCTTTGTCTTTATCATTGGAAATATTCTGCGCCGTTACATTGTGCATACCGGTAATCGGTTCTTCTTTGTAAGGTTCTTTTTCCGGCAGGCGCTCTTTGGCTGCCCGCAGCATGGCCTGCATCCCGCCGGCCCATTCTATCGGCGTTTCAATCTCGCCGTTGGCATAGGCCTGCATTTTTTCTTCCATGGCCAGCCGGACTTTGCCATAGCCGAGCACGGCGTCTTCATTGCCCTCGGCTGCCGCTGTCCGCAATACATCATTCATTTCCGCCAGTTCGGCAGGAGGCAGATTGTACAATTCTTTGCCGTCAGCCGCTTTAATCACATCTTCAAGCTTCATCGGCTCTTTTTGCTCAATAACGGCGGCTTCCTGCTCTGGCTCTTTGAACTTGTCGGCATGAGCCTGAGCTTCCGCCGTTTGAGGAGCATAAACATCGCTGAGAACGGCTTTCTGCTCTCCGTCAAGAGAATCCCAGGTCGCCCCTTCTCGCAAAGGCTTGCCGGTTTCATTCTCATAATAGTCCCGCTGTTCCTGGGTCAATACATTAGATTCATCAGCCATGGTTCTTACTCCGGAATATTTAACTTAACATAATTTATTGTACCAAAATTATTTATTTTGTACAACAATTTTTGTCAACAAAAAGACGATATTAACAGTAATGTAACATTTATCTCAATCATAACGGCAAAATTTAAATTATTCATTAAGACGCTGACATCAAAAGAGAAAGAGCCGCAGATTTCTCCGCAGCCCTTTCTCTTTTTGTTAGGAATTTTTAAGAGGATTAATAATCCCAACTATTGCTTTTAGCTTTCATTTTAGCCATTTTTGCAGCTTCTTTCTCAGCCTTTGCCGCTTCTTTGGCAGCTTCTTTTTCGGCTTTGGCGGCTTCTTTGGCCGCCTGCTTTTCGGCTTTTTCGGTTTCTTTTTCAAGCTGACGCATTTCTTTGTCAGTCATCAGTCCGTTCGGATCTTCCCGATAAGCTTCCAGCAACAGTTCACGGTCAACATTCTGATTAATGGCAATATAACCTTTGTCATCAATAAACAAACCGCGTTTCGCCAGATGTTTGTCCATCCAATCCATCCATTCCTCAGCGCCTTTAATGGTTTCGCCTTCGGCCAGACGATTATGCAGGTCATAATAAACCTCACTGTAAGCTGCATAACGACGGGACATTGTTTCCGGCTTATCGGTAAAGCCTTCCAAATGGGCAGCCACTTCATCAGCATATTTGTCTTCCGGCATTTCATACTGAATCTGTGCAGCGCCGTTATAGAAAGTATACTCAACCTTGCCGCCGTTAGCCATTGCAATTTTTCCGGCAACGGCATCTGCCTCAATCATCGGATTGGGCTCGCCTTTGTTGCCGTCAACATCATAATCATAACCTTCGGCCGCTTCTTTTTCAGGAATGGGAGCGTCATAAAAGTCATAATCATAACCTTTGATTTTATCCTGAGAAACATTATCAAGCGTAACATGTTCAACAATCTTGCCCTTATAAATCTTGGCCGGCTCTACAGGCTCAGGTTCTACCGGTTCCGGACTAACCGGAATCTCAACCGGTTCCGGCTTGGTCGGCTCAGGATCACAACGGACAAAATCGTCAGCCAGTCTGGTACCGCCGGTATTTTGAGTATTTTCCCAGCATAGCGGATTACCGTGGTTATCATAAGAGTTCATGCCGCGGGCAATATCAATATAGTCATTCTGAGTCAGCTGACCGCCGCAGGCTTTCTCAATCATATCGACCAAAACCTGCTGCTCGGGAATATTATTGGCTTTCATAATGGCATATTTGTAAACAAATTCTTCTTTGTTATCAATACCCTCAAAGTCACCCAGATTCAAAACCGGCTTGTCGCCTTCAAACAAACCATACAATGCATTGGTCAAATCATCACCGAGGAAGTGACGGTTACGGTTATCCCAGAATTCAGTATGCATGGTATGATCTCTGGCCTGAGCTTCAATTTTTCCGTTGCAGTCCCCTTCGGCAACTTCTTGCCGTGTTTCAACCTGCTGCTTGCCATGTAAAGCGTTTTCAATCTCCTCACACGGATCTTGTTCCGTACCAGTTGTTTCGGTTGTATCAACCTCGGCGGAAACCTGCGTAGAATTCGCAGCCACACCGCTTTGAGCCGTGGAATCGACTTTTGCGTCATTCAAATCCGTACCATCCGGCAAAGTCAGCCCGCTTTTCTCGGAAACATTCGAATCCGGCTGAATGGCTCCGGACATCACATGATAGTTCACAACAAAAGCCAATGCTGTCAAACCGGCTTTTGCCCAAGCTTGTTTTTTGCCTTCGCCCTTATTGTATGCATCTTTGATGTCAACGGCATTCTTCAGGGCAACCGTGCCGTAAGCAAGCGTTGCGCGCGTTTTGCTGGCATATCCGATAAGAGAGTTCACCGTTGCGGAATTCAATTGTCCGCCGGCAGCCTGCATAGCCGCACTTCCGGCATTATAACCGGCCACGCCCAAAGCCAGCACACCGGAAACGGCGGTCAGGGCATTCAGCTTGTTGTCCTTCAGAAAAGCACCGAACGATTTATAATCTTTACGACTCTCTTTCCAAGACTTAACCATCGGCTTCATCCCGTTATAAGAAGCATAAACACCGTATGCGGCCAATCCGGTCGGCCCGAGGGCACCGGCAGCCAGCAGCATTCCGGTACTTGCACCGATATTAGACACAACCTTGACGGCAGTCTTGGCAACCTCATAACGTTTGCCGTATTTCTTTGACCATTTATCATCCAACCGGGAAATGTGCTTGTTCAACTTGGCCAATACCGGAATATTGCCCAATTTGTTTTTAATCCGGTCTTTAATGCTTTCTGTTCTGTCTACCGTTGTTGATAAATATCCCATAACGGCATCGGGAGAAACTTTGAGCATACTGTCTTCTTTGTCCGTAACCTCAACGGCCTTTTCCAAAGTCGCCTTAATTGACATGTCCAAAGACTTGTTGGTTTCCACGCTTGCTTTAGAAACGGCAGGACCGGTCAGCATGCTGTAAACGGCAAGCTCGATGTTGTTTTTCAGATTTTCAACATATTTGGCCTCGTCAAGCTTTCCGTCAACCAGACTGTCTGTATAAGCGTTCAGTCTGACCGCTTCCAAAACGTCTGCTTTGGTAGAATTGTCCATATCCATTCTGTCAAGAATCTTTTTGCCGTTTGACTCAAATTTGCTGTCCGCAATATTATACTTCTGCTCATAAGCCTCAAGCTTGGCAGCATTGTCTTCAATCGTCTTGGCGTCAACATTCACGTCATTAAGCTTTTTATAAATATCAAAAGCTTCCTGCACGGTTTTGTTGCTGGTCTTGCCTTTAATAGCCTGACCGTTCATGCCTTTGCCGTAAATTTTAACCAGTTCCTCAAAAATATCCATATCTCTGGGGTTAAGCTGAAGAGAACCTTCGGCAAACGGAGCCATCAAATTTGTTCCGATAAAATCTTTCAATTTGGCAAAAGCTTCGGCACCTTCTTTTCCGGCTGCCGGCAAAGTTTTGGCCAAATTAACCAAATCCTCGTTGGAAAAAGCCTCAAACTTTCCGTCATTAATCATCTGAATTGCATTTTGAGCATCAATAGCCATTTTTTAAAACTCCTAACAAAATTCTATTTGACGCGATAATAACGCATTTTTTAGAATATTTCAACAACTTTTTGTCAAATTAATCTAAAAAATACGTTTTCGGTCAAAAATTTCTCTAATTAATTAAAATTATAACCGGATTTAGTTAAAATATCTTTTATTTTATATGGTTTTCCGCGGTTTTTAAGAATCGAATCGGCATTTTTCCACAAAAAAAATCCCTGAACGCCATGCTCAGGGATTTTGGCCTCAGGCTTTTACCGTTAATTGCATCGACTCCGCATCCAGACGGCATTCTCCGCCAATCGGCAGCGTCAAAAGCGGCGTCGTATGTCCAAAATCAACATTGGCAATAACCGGCAGCCGGTTCAGTGCCTTTTTGCTTTTTATAATATACTTGAGCTTTTCTTTTGTCACATTAGAAGCCTTTTGAAAACGCCCGATGACAATCCCGCTCACGTTTTCAAAATCCGGCTGATAAATCAAGGCCTGCAATTGCCGCTCAAAATCTCCGGCATCCGTCGCCTCGCTGGTAAAACACTCTTCAACAAACAAAACGG
Organism: uncultured Pseudomonadota bacterium; assembly: GCA_902495305.1. GTDB lineage: Bacteria > Pseudomonadota > Alphaproteobacteria > RF32 > CAG-239 > MGBC133411. The sequence continues at coordinate 48,899 of CABUWG010000002.1, forward strand.
TATTTTTCTCAAACGCCGGCCGATAAGGCGACCCGAGCAGCAAATCAAAAGTCCCCAGATTACCGCCGACAATCGTCCCTTCGGCTTTTCCGGCATTAATCACATGCCAGCCGTCGTTCTTAATAAAGTTCCGTTCTTCCTGATTGATAAACCACAAATCGTCACTCCAGAAGTCTGACGGCTTAATCTCGTTTTCCTGACTGCCCAAAATCATTTTCTTCAAATTTTCCAACGTATATTCGGCTCCTTTTTTCATCCCCAGTGAGCTGAAATGCGGACCGGAAAAAGTCACCAGCCCCGTCTTGGCATAAATGCCGTTTAACAACGCCGTAATATCGGAAAAGCCGCAAAAGATTTTCGGATTCTGCCGGATAAGCTCATAATCCAGATACGGCAGCAGCTGATTCGAATTGCTCCCGCCGATTACCGTAAAAACGGCCTTAACGTTTTGATCCCCGAAAGCCTCGTTCAAATCCTCCGCCCGCTTTTCCACATCCGTGGAACCGAACATATCCCAGTTTTCGTCCGTGGTATTTTTGCCGAAAGTCACTTTCAGCCCCATTTCTTCAAAACGGGCCTTGGCAAGCTCGCGGCTGTCCTGACCAATCAGCCTCAGCCCTCTGGCCGGCGCCACAATCCGGACCTCATCTCCTGCTTTCAACACCTGCGGTACAATCTTCTTCATTTTTCCTCCTTGCTAAAAATCTTTTAACCGGATTTTATTACAGCCGGATCAAAATTTCTATTGCATTTAAATTTATCCGTAATTATTATAAGAACAAAACAAGAACACAACAACGAGAATGCCATGCCTGCTTTTCATTCTTCTCATGATGACGCTTTTGACTTTTCGGAAAACGCCTACACTTCTCCGCTGGATCTGAACCGCCATTTGGTCGCTCATCCGGCCGCCACCTATTTTTTGCGGCTGGAAAGCGATTCTCTCAGACAAGACGGCATTCTCCGCGGCGATACGCTGGTTGTTGACCGGACGCTGCCGCCGGTCTCCGGCAGTCTGGTTGTGGCAGAACTCAACGGCGAACTGCTTGCCCGCCGCCTCCGGCTGTCTTCCGGCCGGACAACCCTGTTATGTTCTGACGGCGCCGCCCGTACGGTTTCCGCCTCTGACACTTTTTCGGTCTGGGGCATTATAACCGCAAGTTTCAGAAAGTACTGACATGTTTTTCCTGTTTGACTGCGACAACTTTTTTGTTTCCTGTGAAAGAATATTCCGTCCGGATTTGAAAAAACGTCCGGTTGTCGTCCTGTCCAGCAACGACGGCTGCGTGGTTTCCCGTTCTTATGAAGCCAAAGCCCTGCCGATAGCCATGGGAACGCCTTACTTCAAAATCGAAAAAATGCTCCGTGCCGCCGGCGGTGTTGCACTGTCTTCAAACTTTGAGCTCTATTCGGACATCTCCCGCCGCGTTATGAGTCTGATACGCCAAAGCTGCGGCACCATACAGGTCTATTCTGTCGACGAAGCCTTTGCCCGTCTTCCCGATACCGGCATAAACCATTTTCAGCTGGCCGTAAACATCAGGCGCCGGATTTTAAAAGAAATCGGCATTCCCGTTTCCATCGGCATTGCCCCGACCAAAACCCTTTGCAAAGTCGCGTCTTCTCTGGCCAAAAGCAAAGCCTTTGACAAAGTGGAAATTTTGACTGACCCGCAAAGGATTCGCCAGACATTAAAAAATTTTGAGGTCAAAAACATCTGGGGTATTGGCCGCCGCCTGACGCCGAAACTCAATTTTCTGGGCATATTCACTGCACTAGAACTCCAAACTTCACCGCTGAAAATGATTCGCCGGAACTTTGGCATTCCGCTGGAAAAAACCGTTATGGAACTGAACGGCCGCCCCTGTCTGGACATCGAGCGGGAAGAAACGGCGCAAAGCATAACCGTTTCCCGCAGCTTTGAACACGAACTCTCAAATTTTGAGCAGCTCGAAGCCATCATTACCGGTTTTACCGACACCGCCTGCCGCCGGCTGCGCGCCCAAAACGCCGCTGCCAAAGAAATTGCCGTTTTCTTGAAAACCAACCGCTTCAGGAATCAAAGCGGAAGCAGCGGCGGCTCTTACCTTGTCTCGCTCGGCGGTCCCTGTATCCACACCGGACGTTTTATTGCCGCCATGAAATACGGGCTAAAGCAAATATTCTCGCCGCAGGAAGCCTACAAATCAGCAGGCATAACCCTGTTGGCAATAGAAAACACCGACGCTCTCCAAACCTCTTTGTTTGAAAAATCCGCCCTGCCGCCGGAAGAACAAAAACTCATGCAGGCATTCGACAGCCTAAACGCCAAACTCGGGGCTCATACGGTTTTCTTTGCAGCTCAGACATTGGCGCCGCAAAAATTTGTCCGCAGCAATTTCCATTCTCCGGCTTACACAACCTCATGGCAGACACTGGCCGGCGTCCGCTGAAATTATCGGCCGTAGATTTTCTTTTCTATCTTCTTTTCATCCAAATCCTGCAAACAAAAGAACCAGTCTTCGCAGACGGCGCCTTCCGGCAGCTTTTCGTCACGACGTTTCAAATCTTCCATATTAGACGGTGCCGACAACACAACCTTGTCACCGGGCTGCCAGTCCGCCGGCGTCGCCACGCCAAAAGCGTCGCTGACCTGCATTGCCGTTAAAATCCGCTTAATCTCCTGAAAATTCCGTCCGTTTGACAAGGGATAATAAATAATCGCCCGAATTTTTCCCTGCGGATCAATGAAAAAAACTGAACGGACGGTTTTGGTATCACTGGCTCCCGGCTGAATCATACCGTAACGTTTAGCCACATCCATGCTGACATCGGCCACGACCGGAAAATCCATCTTCGGAGACTTGATACCGTTAAACTCAATCTTGTCTTCCATGGTCTTCAGCCACGCCAGATGAGAACTGATACTGTCAACCGAAACGCCGACAAGCTCGGCATTCAAAGCCTCAAATTCTTCCGCCATGGCAGCAAAAGACATCAGTTCGCTGGTGCAAACCGGCGTAAAATCAGCCGGATGAGAAAACAAAATCACCCATTTTCCGCTGTAATCATCCGGAAAGTTAATCTCACCCCGCGTTGTTGCCGCCGTAAAAGAAGGCGCTTCATCACCGATAAGCGGCATTTTTGCATGTTCTGTATTTTCCATGACATTTCCCTCTGAAAAATTGTCTCACTCCGGCTTATATAAAGCCCGTAAAACACTTTTCAAGTTTTACCAAATATAAAGGATTAAATGCTACATTTCAGAGAATTGGTTTAAGGAGAAAAAACATGAATTTGGACATTTTGCTGGCGATTGCCGGACTGCTGTTGATGCTTTGCGTTTTTGCCAACAAAATTTCCGACAAATACGGCATTCCCGCTCTTTTGATTTTTCTGGGGCTCGGCATGCTTGCAGGCTCGGACGGCGTCGGCCGTATCGAATTCCACAATGCCCGCCTGACCAACGTCATCGGCACCATCGCCTTGGCCTTCATTCTGTTTTCCGGCGGCTTGGACACCAACTGGCAAAACGTCAAAGGCATTGCCAAACGCGGCAGTGTCTTGTCCACTGTCGGCGTTTTGCTGACCGCCATCTTCCTCTTTTTGTTCAGCCACGACATCTTGGGACTGTCGGTTGAAATCTCCATGCTGCTCAGCGTCATCGTGTCATCAACCGACGCGCCGGCCGTTTTCTCCATTCTGCGGTCACATAATTTAAACGTCCAGCCCCGATTAAAAGCCCTGCTGGAATTTGAATCCGGCAGTAACGATCCGATGGCCGTGTTCCTGTCAATGAGCGCCATCGCTTTCATCTCACAAGCCGATTTTGACCTCCTCAGTCTGCTCCGGAGTTTCTTCCTGCAAATGTCTCTCGGCATTATTTTGGGACTGAGTTTCGGCTTCGGCGCCTGCCGCCTTCTGTCACAGTTCAGCCTGCCGTATAAAGGCCTGTACCCTGTTTACGGCGTCGGCGTGGTGCTGCTGAGCTACAGCTTAACCCAGCTTGCCGGCGGCAACGGCTTCTTGGCCGTCTATCTGTCAGGCATTGTCATGGGCAATACCAGCTACCAATACCGCCGCCACATCATTCGCTTTCAGGATTCTCTGGCTTGGATTATGCAGATCAGCATGTTCCTGATTCTGGGCCTGTTAGTCAACCCCAATGAGCTCTTTCAGGTTATGCCCGTCAGCTTTGCCTGCACTATTTTCTTAATTTTTATCGCCCGTCCGCTGGCCGTATGGCTCTGCCTGCTGCGCAGTGACTTTAGCTTAAAAGAACAGATATTTATCGGCTGGGCCGGCTTTAAAGGCGCCGTCCCGATTATTCTGGCAACCTATCCGCTCATCCGCGGCTTTCCTAATTCTCAATTTCTGTTCAACCTGATTTTCTTTATGGTCATCATCTCCGTGTTGTTTCAGGGCAAAACCCTCGCTCCGCTGGCTCGTCTGCTCCGTTTAAGTACAGAAAAGCCTTTAAATCCGGATAATCCTGATTATGTTAGTGAAAATGAAGACGACGACGACGATGACGATGATGAAAAAGAAGAAAGCTTCTCCCGTTTATCGTTCCGCAAACTGTTCAGAAAACTGCTGCATAAAGAACCCAAAGAAGAAGAATGAAAAAATACGCTGCTTCAAATTTTCTCAAAATGCTGATTCAAAATTTCAATTTCAGCATTTTCATCAGCCTGTTTTTGTTGTCAGTCTTTCCGTTACATGAATATTTTCACGGCAATCCGGCCCAGACATTCTCCGCGCTGCTCATTCCTCTCGCCAATGCCGTTATAACCGGACTGGCCATTCTGACGCTCAACAGCTTTCTGGCCCGCCGGAACTATATTTTTTCTTACCATCCTCAGGATAAGCTCAAACTGTTTTGCATCGCATTCGGAGCCGGACTTCTGGGATACTATATCACGTCATCCTCCCTTGCCACTTACCTGATCAGCCTGATGATAACTTATACGGCAGTAATGAACGTCCGCCGCTTTGCCGGAAAACTTTCCGCCCTCTTACGGCAGGATACATTGGCAACACGCAAAGACATCGGCGAATTTGCCAACTTTTTCATCAATTTGATTATTTCTTTTTCGGTCATAAACCTGAGTCTTAACACGCTTCACAACGACCTTAGCTGGAAACCTGCTTTTAATTTCGGAAAAGGCTTTGCCGCAGTTATAGACTCTTTTTACTTCAGCGTCATCACCATAACAACCGTCGGCTATGGCAATATCGTTCCTCAGACACTGCTGTCCAGATTTGTTGTTGCTCTGGAATGCCTGACCGGTTATATCATTCTGGGAATAATGATCGGCATCATCACCCGCGGCATCACCGCCCAAAGAAGATAGCGCCTTTCCGCTCAACAAAACCCGCTTCTTCACAACTCCGAACGCACCTTTCTCTCGCCTCAGCAGCCCTCATTCCTTCCGGCTTCCCAACAGTCTGTTCTACACTTCAACCACATGCGTGCCTTTTCCAACTCCAGACTTCCCCCTCATCTGTCTCTTACCGCAGAACCAGCCGATTTTTTCTCAAATCTAACCGCTTCGGCAGACATGATATTCAATAAATCTCTCTGACCGGCACCCAGCACCCCAGTCTCCAATAACTTAATACAAAATCTTAATATTGCCGGCCGCAATCCTGCCCTTATCATCATATAAGTCAAAGCTAACCTTTTGACCTTCTTTCAAATATTTAAATCCAATCTTTTCCAATTGCGAGATATGCAGAAAAAATTCCTGCTTGCTTTCATCATGAACAATAAAACCATAACCTTTTGAAACATCAAACCATTTAATTTTTCCAATCATAATATCCCCCCTAACATCGCTAAAAGAAGTAAAATCATCTGACAATCAAAATTAGATAAAATTATAACTTGTCAACTTTAAAAAATAAACTTACATTTATTTACAGTAACAAAAGACAACGAATAATTACAATTTTCGTTCATTATTGACACAAAAACCTAAGAAACCCTTAACATATATAGGATTTAACACAATTTTATAAAACTTTTGTTTATAACCCTACAAATACGCGATTTTAATATAAAAATATACCTTTGGATTGGAAAAAATAATTTTTCAGAAATTTAAAAAACAAAAAAAGGCGATTCGCATCGCCTTTTTTTACTCAAAAGAACAAACTAGTTAGCTTCTTTGGCAGCGGCTTCAGCAGCAGCTTTTTCTTCGGCAACACGAGCCAGATCTTTTGCACCTTTGGCGTTAACATCTCTGTCAACGAGTTCAATAACAGCCATCGGAGCACAGTCACCATAACGGAAACCGGCTTTCAAAACTCTGGTATAACCGCCGTTGCGTTCTTTATAACGCTCGGCCAAAGTGGAGAAAAGCTTGGAAACAACTTCGTTGTCACGAAGAAAAGCCAAAGCCTGTCTGCGGTTGCTCAAATCACCTTTTTTACCCAGAGTGATCATGTTATCAACAAAAGTTCTCAATTCTTTAGCTCTCGGGAGCGTAACGCTAATCTGCTCATGTGTTAAAACAGCATTGGTCAGGTTAGCAAACAAAGCTCTTCTCTGGCTTCTTGTCATATTAAGTTTTCTGTGTTTCATTCCATGTCTCATGACATATTTCCTTTCTTTTTCTCTGTGTCCTGCAGGGCAGAACGGATAAAACTCCGGCCTTTACCACGGATTCTCAACAAGCTCATGCATAAAGGCACTTCAATCGAGGCTGTTTGTAACACACAAAAAACTGAATTGCAAGCAAAAAAAGACAGCAACCAAAGCTAAAAGCCCCAATCACTGTCTTTTTTCTCACAATTTTCCCAACAAAACCGAAAAATCATCATGCTCAATATAATAATGACGATTTGTCCTTTCCAAATCATAACATTCATAAGGATCTCCGGCTTGTCCCTTTTTCAACGCTAACATCCAAAAGCAAACTTTCTCCAAACTGGGCACCTCTGCTTCCCTCATTTGCGCAATCAAAGCAGGCCGATATTTCTCCACGAGACGGGAATCTGCTCTGCTTAAAAGGCTGACTCCCAGTCGCTCAACCGTTTCTAACAGATAGTGAGGGAAAACCGCAATCGGCGTCACGCCGGCAATAATCAAATCCGCCGACAAGGCAAATCCGCGTAATCTTCCGCTTTTTTCCACCACATACCACGGAGAAGACTTTTCAGCGTAACAGTTCCGAACTTTGCTCTTGACCTGTTCAGCAGCCGCATTATCATCAACCCAAATAATCAAAGGCTTATTCTTAGTCAAAAACCATTCCGGCAGCACGGGGTACTCAAAACAAAAAAGCCGTTCGCACAAAAGCTCATGAATCGCTCTGTCATGCTCCCAATACGGAACATCCGCTCTTGGCACAAAGTGACAATAAACCGCGTAGATCAACGTCCAATCTTCTTGCTGAACAAACCGTCGCCAAACGTCCACATTATCATCCCGACTGGGAACAGGGAAACTTCGCCGCTCAGGACTAACCTTTATGGGTTAGAAACTTTAACTTTCTTTTCGAACCCCAATTTACAAAATAATTCTTTTAACATAAGTGTAGTATTTAAAATTAATAATTATCTATAACTCTGAAAAAATAACATATCAAACTCAAAAAGCAAGAAAATTATTCCGGCAAAAACCACGCCCGCACCTTATCTTCATCACGACCTCAGATCCTGCCCTTCTTTCGCCCCTACTTCAGCCTCACCTCACCCTTTCATCCCTGCTTTGGCCTCTTCGCACACCCTCTCCCAACCCCACTTTTCCTCCCACACCATACACCAATTATTTCCACACACCACGCTTACATACAATCCCCCCTTTCACTCTTTTCTGCCTCTCACAACCGCCACAACATTGCGACACGACCAATCAACATCTGTCCGCCCTTTTTTTTCCTCCTTCCTCCATCAAAGAAAACGACAACAAGCTTTAAAATACAAAAAAGGAAGCCGTATCAAGCTTCCTTTTTCTTTATATTTTCAACACTTAAAAGTGTTCGTCAACACGACGGATCAGTTCCTCAATATTTTCAGGCGGCCAACCCGGCGTATCCATACCAAGATGAATACCCATCTTTGCCAGAACTTCTTTGATTTCATTCAAAGATTTTCTGCCAAAGTTCGGCGTTCTGAGCATTTCGGCTTCAGTCTTCTGAACCAAATCACCAATATAGACAATGTTGTCATTTTTGAGGCAGTTGGCAGAACGAACAGACAATTCAAGTTCTTCAACCTTTTTAAGCAGGTTTTTGTTGAACGGCAGCTCTTCTTTTTCAACTTCAACTTCGCTTTCCGGTTCATCAAAGTTAATAAACGGTTTCAGCTGATCTTGCAAGATTCTTGCTGCCAAAGCAACCGCATCTTCCGGAGAAACAACACTGTTGGTTTCAACAACCAGAGTCAGTTTGTCATAGTCGGTAACCTGACCGACGCGGGTATTCTCAACTTTGTAAGAAACCTTCTTAACCGGAGAATAAATCGCATCTACGGCAATCACGCCGATCGGAGCATCTGCGGCTTTGTTCTGGAACGCCGGCACATAGCCTTTACCGGTATTAACCGTCAATTCCATATTGATTTTAGCACCGGCATCCAGATTGCAGATAACGTGGTCAGGATTCTTAATCTCAACGTCATGACCTGTATCAATCATCTGTGCGGTAACCTCACAAGGACCTTCAGCCTTCAAAGTCATCGTCTTCGGGCCTTCGCCGTGAACAGCCACAGCCAAACCTTTAATGTTCAGGACGATATCTGTAACATCTTCTCTGACCCCCGGAATAACGGAAAACTCATGAAGCACACCGTTAATCTTAATAGCGGTTACGGCACCGCCTTGCAGAGAAGACAGCAAAACGCGTCTCAGCGCGTTACCCAAAGTTAATCCGAAACCCCGCTCCAGAGGTTCAACCACGATTTTAGCCTTGCTGCCGCCCTCACTGGGAACAACTTCTAAGTTCGTAGGTTTAATAAGTTCTTGCCAATTCTTTTGAATCACTGGTATGTCCTCTTTCAATTAGTGCATATGCATATTTTACAAAACTCAAGAGAAAGCGAGGCACTAAAGCAGCCTCGATCTCTTTACATAACAAAGATAAAAGACTAAACGCGGCGTCTTTTTCTCAAGCGGCAGCCATTGTGAGGAATAGGAGTAACATCACGAATAGAAGTGATGGTAAAACCTATAACCTGCAATGCTCTGATCGCAGATTCTCTACCAGAACCGGGACCTTTAACTTCAACTTCCAGAGTTTTCATGCCGTGTTCCTGAGCTTTTTTACCGGCATCTTCTGCAGCTACCTGAGCAGCATAAGGGGTAGACTTTCTGGAACCTTTAAAACCCTGAGCACCCGATGTTGACCAGGCAACGGTATTGCCCTGAGCATCGGTAATTGTAATTCTTGTATTATTGAAAGTAGAATTTACATGAGCCACGCCCGCTGTAATATTCTTCTTTTCTTTTTTCTTCACACGTTGTGATACTGCTTTTGCCATTTAACAACTACCCTTCAAACTATTTTTTCTTGTTAGCGACAGTTTTACGTTTACCTTTGCGGGTTCTGGCATTTTGTTTAGTGCTCTGTCCGCGAACCGGCAAACCTTTACGATGTCTCAGGCCTCTGTAGCAGCCAAGATCCATCAGTCTTTTAATATTAACACCGACTTCGCGGCGCAATTCGCCTTCAACGAGGCAGTTTGAATCAATTTCTTCACGGATTTTGGCAATCTCGTCTTCGCTCAGATCCTGAACGCGACGATCGCCGGAAACTCCGGTTTTTGCACAAATGTCTTGAGCAGTTTTTCTTCCAATACCGAAAATATAAGTCAATGCGACTTCAATTTTCTTGGCAGTTGGGATATTTACACCAGCTATACGAGCCAAATTAACTCTCCATTTTTAAAAAAATTTACCACATTCAAAAAGTTGATCACCACTCTTCAAAATTAAGGCGGATTATATGCCAAAAATTTTTAGTGTCAACCACCCTTTTTACAAAATTCTTGAAAAAAACGCATTTTTTTCAAAAAAAGTCATTATGCAACGGCCAAAAGACTGTCCACCTTCTTCGCCGTGGCCTCAATCGTACCTGTCCCGTCCACACATCTGAGCAGACCTTTCTGCTCAAAGTAAGGAATTGTCGGATACGTATAAACCCGATAATTAACGAGTCGATTCTGTACCGTTGTCCGGTTATCATCCAGACGGCGGTAAAAATCCGTACCGCCGCACTTGTCACAAACGCCGTAAACCTTGGGCTTGTGAAATTTATCATGATAGCCTTCCCCGCAAGTCATGCAGGCATAACGGCCGAGAATACGCTCCATAATGATCTCGTCGGGAACCTGAATCTCAATAACCGCATCAAGTTTGATTCCTTTTTTGGCAAGCAGATCTTCCAAAGCCTCAGCCTGTGGCAAAGTCCGCGGAAAACCGTCCAGAATAAAACCGTTTTTGCAGTCATCTTCATCAATACGCTGCGAAACCATTTTAATAATCATTTCATCCGTTACAAAAGAACCTGCGTCCAAAAGCTTTTTGATTTCGAGTCCCAGCGGAGTCGCTTTTGCCGCTTCCGCACGCAGCATTTCTCCAGTCGACAAATGACAGATATTCACTTTTTCTTTCAGGAGTCGCGCCTGTGTTCCCTTACCGCAGCCCGGAGCGCCGGTAAAAACCAGATGCAAACCTAAACCATTCTGATTCATTATCTTCTCTTTCCTTTTCCGGCCAAAGAAGCTTTCTTAATCAAGGATTCGTACTGATAAGCAATCAGATGAGACTGAACCTGTCCGACAAAATCCATGGTAACCTGAACCACGATCAAAAGTGTCGTACCGCCCAAAACAAACGGAACGGAAAGACGGCTGATTAAAATTTCCGGCAGGATACATAAAGCCACCAGATAAACCGCACCCAGAACCGTCAGGCGGGTAACAACATAGTCAAGATACTCGGCCGTGTTTTTCCCCGGACGAATACCGGCAATAAAGCCGCCGTGTTTTTTCAAATTATCAGCCGTTTCTTCCGGATTGAACACAATCGCGGTATAAAAGAAAGCAAAAAACAAAATCAAACCGGCATACAATGTCAGATACAACGGCTGTCCGTGACCGAGCAGCTGGCTCAAAGTCTGAACCCAGGCAGGACCGCTTTCGGCGCTGAAATTGGCAATCGTAATCGGCAGCAGCAACAAAGAGCTGGCAAAAATCGGCGGAATAACGCCGGTCGGATTAATCTTCAACGGCAAATGGGAACTTTCAGCCGTACTGCCGCCCAACATAGCCTGACGCTTCGGATATTGAATTGTAATTTTTCTCTGGGCTCTCTCAACCAAAACAATGGTATAAATCAAAACGATGACCATAATCATCAACAGGGCAATCACCCCCAAAGACATAGAACCGACACGCCCTAATTCAAAGGTCTTGGCCAAAGCCGACGGAATATTGGCAATAATACCGACCGTAATAATCAGGGAAGAACCGTTGCCGACACCGCGGGCCGTAATCTGCTCGCCCAGCCAAACGATAAACATTGTACCGCCGACCAGAGAAACCACTGTTGTAAACTTAAAGGTAAATCCAGGATCAACCACAGCAGAAACACCGGCAGCACCGGTCATTCCTTCCAAGCCGACAGCAATACCGTATCCTTGGATAATGGTAATCAAAACCGTCAAAATACGAGTATACTGCGTAATTTTGCGGTGTCCGGCTTCGCCTTCTTTCTTCAAAGCGCCCAAAGACGGAATAACCGACTGGCCGAGCTGAACAATAATGGAGGCCGAAATATACGGCATGATGTTAAGGGCAAAAATGGTCATACGCTCTAACGCACCACCGGCAAACATATTAAACATTCCGAGAATACCGCCGGAATTTCTGTTAAAAATATCAGCCAGAATATGCGGATCAATCCCCGGCAGCGGGATAAACGTTCCCAACCGGAAAACGATTAAGGCCAAAATTGTAAACCACAATCTTTTCTTTAGTTCTTCAGCTTTGCTAAAAGCAGACATATCAAGATTCGCTGCCATTTTTTCTGCAAGAGAAACCATTTTTACTTCCTTATTTTATTTTTAAACAACCAAGAAAGGGAAAAATCCCTTTTAAACTAAGCTAGTTATACACGAAAAAAATTTTAATTCAACAAAATTATCCATTTACACCATGAGAATAAAACAATTCTCTAAATATTTAACAAAACATTTGCAAAAGAACATCTGTCTTTTATACTAAATAGGAATTTGATTTCTGATTTGAAAGAGAAAAACATGGAAGAAAAAGTCTTCAGATACTCAATGAAAGCCATTATCATAAAAGACGGAAAATTATTGGTGGAAAGCTGTGACTACGGACGAGGACGCTTTTGCAAACTTCCCGGCGGCGGACACCAATGGGGAGAAACGATGGAGCAGGCGCTCATCCGCGAATGCAAAGAAGAATTAAATATTGAGGTTAAACCGCTCAGATTGCTCTTTGTGCGAGACTACATTGCCAAGAATCATCACACAACCTTGGATCTGCCCTGTTTTCACCTGGCCGAACTCATGTTTGAATGTCAGGTATCTGATTTTTCCACCTTGGGACTAGGCTCGGAACCGGACAGTCCGGCACAACAAATAACATGGCTGAACATAGACAAACTGGCAGATTCTGATTTTTATCCCAAAGCAATCATTCCTTACTTAAAAAAACTAAAAGACATCAAAGAAACCGTTATTCTCGGCGATGTTAACTGACACCCCTCTGACAGAGATTAGATCTCTCCTCCTGTCAAAAACCAAAAAAAAGCGGCTTCAATCGAAACCGCTTTTTATCTTTTTGGGAAAACCGCTGAATTAGTAACCACGATGATAACGGCGCAGCTTTTGTAAACCGCTGCTCACTAAAGCCACCCAGGCCGCTATACCGGCACCAATCAATGACCAGAGAGAAACACTCATATAGCCCTTAAAACCAGCTGACCAAAATACAATCACACCCGCCATCGCGATAACCAACGCAACAGTAAAAATTTTTTCTAATCTTTCCATATTTTTTTAATTTTTATGGGGAAATACCCCGATTAGTAATTTTCAAAATAATTTAACATTAGAAATACCATATCACATTTTTATGTCCAATGCAATATTTTTTGACAAAATTTTGATTATTTTTAAAATACAAAAAAGGCGGAACAATCATCCCGCCTTTTCATCAAATTGCTTTTCCGCTTTCAAGCTTAGATAAAGTTAACTTTACCACCGGCTTTTTCAACAGCTTCGACAGCTGCTTTGGAAGCAGAATTAACACTGATAACAACTTTTGCAGTCAAAGCACCGCGAGCCAACAGACGAACACCGTCCAATTTCTTAGAAACAATGCCTGCGCTCATCAATGTATCAACATCAATAGCTTCGGCTTTCAACTTGCCGGCATCAACAGCCTTTTGAATAGTGTCAAGATTTACAACAGCAAACTCTTTAGAGAATGGGTTGTTAAAACCACGTTTCGGAAGTCTGCGGTAAATCGGCATTTGACCGCCTTCAAAACCGTTAACGGCAACACCGGAACGAGACTTTTGGCCTTTAACACCGCGACCGCCGGTCTTACCGGAGCCGCTGCCAATACCGCGGGCAACGCGCTTGCGGGACTTTCTGGCGCCTTCGTTATCTTTAATTTCATTCAATTTCATATCTATTCACCTTAAATAATCGGAGTAAGGAGCCGGCAGAAGATTTGACCGCTGCCGGCCGCCATATTACTCTTCAACTTTAACCAAGTGAGCCACTTTTTTAATCATCCCGCGTACCGAAGGAGTATCCTCCAAAACCGATACTTTGTGCATTTTGTTCAGGCTCAGCCCTTTAAGGGTGGCTTCCTGATCAGCCGGACGATTATTCGCGCTTCTGATTTGAGTAACTTTAATAGTTTTTTTATTTGCTGACATCGATTAAGCCTCCTCAACTGAAAGTTTTGCATTTGAAGAGTTTTCACGACGGCTAACAATATCACCGACTTTTTTGCCGCGTTTGGCAGCAACCATTCTCGGAGAATTGATAGATTGCAAAGCGTCAAAAGTTGCCTTAATCATATTATAAGGGTTGTTGGACCCCAAAGATTTAGCAACAACGTCTTGCACGCCCAAAACTTCAAAAATAGCACGCATCGGGCCGCCGGCAATAACACCGGTACCGGCAGGAGCTGTTCTCAGAACAACTTTACCTGCACCAAAACGTCCGTGAACGTCATGGTGAAGAGTTCTGCCCTCACGCAGAGGAATGCGAACCATATTTTTCTTAGCTTCATTGGTAGCCTTGACAATAGCATCGGGAACCTCGGTTGCCTTACCGGAACCATAGCCGACACGGCCTTTCTGGTCACCGACAACAACAACGGCGGCAAAGGACATATTGCGTCCGCCCTTAACAGTCTTAGCTACGCGGTTAATATGAACCAGTTTCTCAACCAATTCATCTTTCTTTTCTGCCTTACGACGATCTACAGCTTGTGCCATAACATAATCTCCTAGAATTTCAGACCAGCTTCACGAGCTGCGTCAGCTAAAGCTTTAACACGACCATGGTAGATGTAACCGCCTCTGTCAAAGACAACTTCACTTACACCGGATTTCAATGCTCTTTCGGCAACAGTCTTACCAATAACGCTTGCAGCCTCAATGGTAGAAGACTTTTTAATCTGGTCTCTGATCTCTTTGTCCAAGGTAGAAGCAGAAGCTACGGTAGCACCCTTAGCATCGTCAATAACCTGCACGTAAATATGCTTTCCGCTGCGAAATACAGACAGTCTCATCTTTCCATTCGCAGCTTTTTTCAAAGCTGTTCTTACGCGGCTTTTTCTTTTTTCAAATAACTCTTTTGGCGTATTCATCAAATTAATCCTTATTTCTTCTTGCCTTCTTTACGACGGACATATTCGCCTTCGTATCTGATACCTTTGCCTTTGTAAGGTTCAGGTTTTCTGAACTCGCGAATTTCTGCCGCAGTCTGGCCGACTAATTGCTTATCCGCACCGGAGATACAAATCTGTGTCGGGCTTGCGCAAGAAACTTTCAAACCTTCGGGAACCTCAAAAATAACATCATGAGAATATCCCAGAGAAAGCACCAGCTTGCGGGAACCTTCAACACGGGCTTTATAACCGACGCCCAACAGTTCCATATTCTTAGAAAAGCCTTCGTTAACGCCTTTAACCATAGTGTTAATTCTGGCTCTTGTTGTGCCCCACAAAGTTCTAGCCTGTTTCGTATCTGACAACGGAGAAACAGTGACAGCATTGTTTTCAACTTTTGCAGCGACATGGCTATCATCAAAAGCATAGCTCAATTCGCCCAATTTACCTTTAGCGGTAACAACGTTATTGTTAATATCAACCGTAACGCCGTTCGGGATAATAACCGGATATTTTCCAACTCTAGACATCCATTTTCTCCCTTAAAATACCTGACATAAAATTTCACCGCCGACATTGGCTTTGCGGGCTTCATGGTCACTCATAACACCTTGCGGCGTAGAAATGATGGAAATACCCAAACCATTGTATACTCTCGGCAGATCTTTAACGCTGGAGTATACGCGTCTGCCCGGAGTGGACACGCGGTAAATTTCTGTAATTACACCAGTACCTTCATGGTACTTCAATTGAATACGAAGTTCATCAACGCCGGCACGAACATTAACTCTTTCATAACCGGAAATATAACCTTCTTTCTTCAAAACTTCCAAAACATTTTCACGCAGGCGGGAAGCAGGTGATACAACATCACTTTTCTTAGCCCTTTGTGCGTTTCTGATGCGTGTGAGCATATCGCCCAAAGTATCTGACATAGACATTATCTCACTCTCCTACCAACTAGATTTTACCAATCCAGGAATTTCACCGAAGCCGGCCATGTCTCTGAGCTCGGAACGGCCCAGACCGAATTTCCTGTAATAACCGCGGGAACGACCTGTAAGTTTGCAACGGTTTCTGAAACGAATACGTGCAGAGTTACGCGGCAGTTCTGCCAATTTAAGAGTCGCTTGGAATCTTTCTTCTGGAGAAATAGTCTTGTCCATAACGATATCTTTAAGCTTCTGACGGCGGTTAGCAAATTTTGCTGCCATCTTAGCTCTTTTCAGATTTTTAAAAACTGAACTTGTTTTTGCCATAGTAAAATCTCCGTCTATTTCTTGCAGGGCAAGTTAAAACCGGTAAGAAGAGCTTTAGCTTCTTCGTCAGTCTTTGCAGTTGTACAAATGACCACATCCAAACCGCGAACATTTTCTACTTTGTCGTAGTTAATTTCGGGGAAAATGATCTGTTCTTTAATACCGAAAGCAAAGTTACCTTTACCATCGAAGTTTTTACCGGAGATTCCGTGAAAGTCTCTCACGCGCGGCAAAGCCATATTAATCAATCTCTCGAGGAACTCATACATTCTGTCGGAACGCAGCGTTACCTTACAACCAATCGGCATACCTTCTCTCAGCTTAAAAGTCGCAATAGATTTGCGGGCTTTTGTAATAACCGGCTTCTGACCGGCAATTAAAGCCAGCTCGTCAGCGGCATTATTCAGCTTTTTCTTGTCTGTAACGGCATCACCGACGCCCATGTTCAAGACAATTTTAGTCAGTTTAGGTATCTCATGTTTGTTCTGGTAACCGAACTTCTCAACAAGAGATTTTTTTATGACCTCATTATATAACTTTTCAAAATTTGTCATAAATTTTTCTCCTATTTATCGATTACTTCACCGGATTTACGGGCAACACGAACTTTCTTCCCGTTAACTTCTTTGTAACCGACTTTGGTGGCCTTTCCGGATTTCGGATCAACCAAAGCCACGTTGGAAACGTTAATCGGGGCTTCTTTGGTAACAATGCCGCCAGGAGTAGTTTGGCTGGGTTTGGTGTGTCTTTTAACCAGATTGACACCTTGAACAACCACTTTACCCTCTTTAGGCATAGCTTTTACAACTTCACCGTTCTTACCTTTGTCATCACCTGACAAAATAACAACTTGGTCGCCTTTTTTAATTTTCATTTTAGGCATTACAATACCTCCGGTGCTAATGAAATAATTTTCATAAATTTCTTTGCACGCAGTTCTCTGGTAACCGGCCCGAAAATACGGGTACCGATCGGCTCACCGTCTTTGTTGATGAGAACTGCAGCATTCTTGTCAAAACGGATAACGGATCCGTCTTTGCGTCTGATGTCGCTGGCCGTACGAACGATAACGGCTTTTTGAACATCACCTTTTTTTACACGACCCTTGGGGATAGCGTCTTTAACCGACACGACAATTACGTCGCCAACCGTCGCATGCATTCTCTTGGACCCACCAAGAACTTTAATGCACTGCACCTGACGTGCGCCGGAATTATCAGCAACATCAAGGGTGGTTTGCATCTGTATCATTTTTTAATTCCTTTTCTCTTAGGCGTTATCAACTAATACAGTCCAAGTTTTTGTCTTAGAAAGCGGTCTGGATTCAATAATCCGGACGGTATCGCCGACTTTGAACTGGTTATTTTCGTCATGAGCTGCATATTTTTTGCTTTTCTTAACGAATTTCTTATAAACGGGATGCATAACCTGACGCTCTACGCTGACCACGACAGTTTTATCCTGCTTATCACTGACAACAACACCTTGAAGAATTCTTTTAGGCATATCTCTTTCTCCTAACTATTCTTCTTGCGCTCAGCGAGGAGCGTGTTGATTTTTGCTATTTCACGACGGACATTCTTTATTACAGCAGTATTTTGTAATTGTCCAGTAGATTGTTGAACTCTTAAGTTAAATTGTTCTTTTTTTGCCTCGAGCAATTTATTTTCAAGTTCATTATCACTCATAGCACGAAGATCTTTTATTTTAGTAACCATTAATTATTCTCCTTGCTCTGAAGCTAATTTTTTAACAAACTTTGTTTTAATCGGCAGTTTGGCAGCAGCCAAAGCAAAACCTTCACGGGCTGTTGCTTCGTCAACACCTTCTGCTTCAAACAAAATCCGTCCCGGTTTAACGCGGGCAACCCAGAACTCAACAGAGCCCTTACCTTTACCCATACGAACCTCAGCAGGTTTATCTGACACGGGAACATCCGGGAAAATTCGGATCCATATTCTTCCGGCTCTCTTCATCGCACGTGTCAGAGCTCTACGAGCAGCCTCGATCTGGCGAGCTGTGATACGTTCCGGAGTAAGAGCTTTCAATCCGTATGAACCGAAACTCAATTCTGATCCGCCTTTGGCCAAACCGTGAATACGGCCTTTGTGCTGTTTGCGGAACTTAATACGTTTTGGACTTAACATTTATTCTTTACCTTATTTCTATACATTATGTAGAGGTTTTAGGGTGATAGATAGAGTAGAAAAGAACTGAGAAAAAATTTTAGTATACAAAGAAGTACATGAATTTTTTCGATAGTGAATTTTCTGCTCTAGATGCGCCATAAAACCCTGCATAATTATTTTTGTTCAGCCAACTTCTTATCCTGCGCCATAGGATCATGAGCCATAATCTCGCCTTTGTAGATCCATACTTTAACGCCGCAGGCACCATAAGTTGTGTGAGCCGTAGAGGTAGCATAATCAATGTCAGCACGCAATGTGTGCAAAGGAACACGACCTTCACGATAATACTCGGTTCTGGCAATTTCGGCACCGCCGAGACGGCCGGAACAGCTGACTTTAATACCTTCAGCACCCAAACGCAGGGCAGACTGCATAACGCGTTTCATAGCACGGCGGAAAGCAACGCGGCGTTCCAGCTGCTGAGCAACGCTGTCTGCTACGAGTTGAGCATCAAGCTCCGGTTTTCTGACTTCCAGAATGTTCAATTGAACTTCGGCATCAGTCATTTTCTGAATCTGAGATCTCAGAATTTCAATGTCCTGACCCTTTTTGCCAATTACAACACCCGGTCTTGCAGAGTGAATTGTAACTCTGGCCTTTTTGGCAGGGCGTTCAATAACAATCTTGCTTACGCCGGCCTGAGCCAATTTCTCTTTCAAGAATTCTTTAATTTTCAAATCTTCGTGCAGATAATCAGCATACTTTTCATCAGCATACCAGCGAGAGTCCCAAGTACGGTTAACTCCCAGACGAAGACTTGTAGGATTAACTTTTTGTCCCATTAACTTACTCCCCACGCTCGGAAACGACAATGGTCAGATTAGAGAAGGGTTTCAAAACTCTGGCTCCTCTGCCGCGACCTCTGGCGTGCATACGTTTCATTACTAAACCTTTGCCAACATAAGCCTCTTTAACAAAAAGCTTATCAATGTTCAATTGGTGATTGTTTTCAGCATTGGCGATTGCAGATTGCAAAACAGCCAAAGCGGTTTTAGCGATTCTCTTCTTGGAAAAGCTCAGCTCGGCAACAGCCTTGGAAGCGTTCAAACCACGAATTGATTGGGCAACGAGGTTCAGTTTCTGGGCACTGGAACGAATAGAGCTGCAATAAGCCATAGCTTCATTAGCGGCTACTCTTCTGGCGTCTTTAGTTTTTCCCATAATTAACCTCTCTTAGCTTTCTTATCTGCTGCGTGGCCGTAGAATGTACGGGTCGGAGCAAATTCACCAAATTTATGACCAACCATATCCTCAGTAACCAAAACCGGAATAAATTTGTGGCCGTTATAAACCCCGAAGGTCAGACCGACAAACTGCGGCAGCATTGTAGATCTGCGCGACCAGATTTTAATCACTTCATTACGAGTAGTTGCTCTAGCTTTTTCAGCTTTTTTGAGAAGATAGCCATCAACAAACGGCCCTTTCCATACGGAACGTGTCATTAGCGTTTCTCCCTATTTCTTTTTGTTTTCATGACGAGTTCTCATAATGAACTTATCAGTCTTTTTGTTAGTACGAGTCTTAGCACCCTTAGTCGGCTTACCCCAAGGAGTAACAGGATGGCGACCGCCGGAAGTACGGCCTTCACCACCGCCATGCGGGTGATCAACCGGGTTCATGGCCACGCCACGAGAAACCGGACGTTTGCCGATCCAGCGTGTACGGCCTGCTTTACCGAGAGATTTGTTCTGGTTGTCGGGGTTAGAAACAGCACCGACGGTAGCCAGACATTCTTCACGGACGATTCTCAATTCGCCGGAACCCAGTTTCAGCTGAGCATAGCCGGCATCTTTACCAACCAGCTGGGCATAGCAGCCTGCAGAACGAACCAGCTGTCCGCCCTTGCCTGCCTTGAGCTCGATATTGTGAATGATTGTACCAACCGGCATATTCTTCAAAGGCATAGCGTTACCCGGTTTGATATCAGCCTTATCGGAAGATACGACTTTATCGCCGGCTTTCAGTCTCTGCGGAGCGAGAATATAAGATTTTGTACCGTCTGTATAGCTGATCAGAGCAATAAAAGCAGAACGGTTCGGATCATATTCAATTCTCTCGACAGTTGCTTCACAATCAAATTTATTACGTTTGAAGTCGATGATACGGAGTTTGCGTTTATGACCGCCACCGATTCTGCGACTTGTTACGTGTCCGAAATTGTCACGCCCGCCTGACTTGGTCAAACCAACAGTCAGGGTCTTTTCCGGAGCGCCCTTGTAGAGCTCGCTTCTGTCAACAATAACAAGCTGACGAAGCCCCGGAGATGTAGGCTTATATTTTTTCAATGCCATGTCTTAAATTCCTGTTGTAACATCAATATTTTGACCTTCAGCCAGAGTAACGACGGCTTTTTTATAGTCAGAACGCTGACCGATATAGCCCTTAAAACGTTTCTCTTTGCCAAACTGGCGAATAGTATTGACTTTGTTTACTTTCACATTAAAGATTGCTTCAACGGCAGCCTTAACTTCGTCTTTGGTAGCGCTCAGCGGAACCAGAAAAGTTACTTTGCCGGCTTCCGATGCAATCATCGATTTTTCTGTGATTACCGGACGGGTCAATGTATCATACATTTTTGCAGTTACGGTATTGTTTGTTTTCTTAGATTTTATCATTTCAATCTATCCTCCAAGCAAGCAACTGCATCTTTGGTCAAGACCAGTTTGTCTTTTCTCAAGATGTCGTATACATTAGCGCCGATCGTAGGCAAAACATCGACTCCAATAATATTTCTGGATGCCAATGCAAAATTAGTATCAACCTCTTTGCCGTCGATAAACAAGCAGTTCTTCAACCCGCAGCTATTGAGTTTGCCAAGCAAATCTTTAGTTTTCGGAGCTGATAATTTTGCTTCATCAACAACAACCAGATTGCCCTCTTTGGCTTTAGCCGAAAGAGCGGTTTTCAAACCAAGCTTTCTAAACTTCTTGGTCAGTTCATGCGAATGGTCACGAACAACCGGACCAAACACAACGCCACCTTTTCTAAACTGAGTTCCCTTGTAAGAACCTTGACGAGCACGTCCGCCGCCTTTCTGTTTGAAAGGTTTGGAACCGGTCAAAGCAACTTCGGAACGGCCTTTAGTCTTGTGGTTGCCGCACTGCAGTCTGGCCAGCTGCCAAACAACAACGCGATGCAAAATATCGGCACGAACTTCCAAGCCGAAAATCGACTCGTTCAGCTCAATCTGGCCGACACTTTTATTTGTATCTAAACTTAAGATGTCCTGTTTCATATTTTTCAATCCTTATCGCTTATGCATTTTCAGCTGGAGTTTCAGCCTGAGCTGCAACAGGTTCATCAACTTTTTTCAATCCTGCAGGCATCGGCAGTTCAACCTTGCTCGGGATTTTAACGGCATCGGTAACATATACCCAGGCATTTTCACCGCCGGGCACGCCGCCTTTAACCATCAGCAATCCTCTGGCAGCATCGGTAGCGACAACCTTCAGGTTTTGAACGGTTACGCGTTCATCGCCAAGATGTCCGGCCATTTTTTTGCCTTTGAATACCTTACCAGGATCCTGTCTTTGTCCTGTAGAACCGTGAGAACGGTGAGAAATAGATACACCGTGGGTAGCTTCCAGACCGGCAAAGTTGTGGCGTTTCATAACACCGGCAAAACCCTTACCTTTGGAGGTGCTGCAAACGTCAACATATTGACCGGCAACAAAATGTTCTACAGATAATTCATCGCCTACAGAAAGCAGACAATCTTCAGAAACTCTGAACTCTGCCAGTTTTTTCTTAGGCTCAACGTTAGCTTTGGCAAAATGTCCTTTCAGAGGTTTGGATACATTTTTAGCCTTGATGGCGCCTGTACCGAGTTGTACAGCTGTATATCCGTCTCTGTCGAGAGTTTTAACGTCAACGACTTTCAAATCTTCAACGCTGAGAACGGTAACGGGAACATGAGTTCCGTCACTCTCGAAAATACGAGACATTCCAAGCTTTTTTGCGATTAGACCCGTACGCATTATTATATTTTTCCTTTTCTTAATAGGTTGACCTCTTAAAATCTAAAAAGCCAACATTAATTTATAACTACAGTTTGATCTCAACATTAACACCGGCAGCCAAATCCAGCTTCATCAAAGCGTCTACGGTTTGCGGTGTCGGATCGACGATATCAAGAAGTCTTTTGTGAGTACGGATTTCGAACTGCTCGCGGGATTTCTTGTCAACGTGCGGAGAACGGTTTACCGTAAACTTCTCAATTCTGGTCGGCAGGGGGATCGGCCCTCTGACATTAGCCCCGGTTCTTTTGGCCGTGTGCACAATCTCTTTGGTAGACAGATCAAGCAGACGGTGGTCAAAAGCCTTGAGGCGAATTCTGATATTTTGTGTTTCCATCATTTTTAATTTTTACCTTATAACTAGATGGCAACAGATTCGGTTATCTTATCCTTGCCATCTAAGAATTAAACTAAGCAAACCCTTGGTTCTCAATAGTTTGCGCTATGTTTTATATCCTCGCTGCCAGACAGATTCCGCCCGTCTCACAGCTACTGTGCGCCCTTTGTAACATAGACAAATTCTAATTGCAAGCAAAAAAATCAACTTTTTTCACTTTTTATACAAGATTGAATCCCCGACTCAGACTCTCTTTGAGTCAGATTGACAAATTTTTAAAACGACGAGTCTAAATTTAATTTTTCGACTCAAAAACGACTCGAATTTGCCCGAATCGACAAAAACGGGTATTTTACACGCAAACGCCCGCCTTTTTATGCTTACAATGCATCAGCCATTTGCCGTCGCTTAAATGCGGCACGATGGTATAACCGGACAACACGCGCAACCGTATCGGCATTTTCTCCGCCTGCTGTGATTTCCGCCGCAGTACAGCCTTTATCAACATACAGCTTGAGAATTCTATCCAAAACCGCATAGGGCGGCAAGGAATCCTCATCTTTCTGTCCGGCACTGAGTTCTGCTGACGGCGACCGGTCAATAACGGCTTCGGGCAGAACCCGGCTCAAACCGTTTCGCCATTTTGCCAGCCTGAAAATATCGGTCTTATAAATATTTCCGACTGGCATCAGACCGCCGCAGGTATCGCCGTAAAGAGTGCAATAGCCGACAGCGGCCTCCGATTTGTTACCGCAGGCCAAAACCAGATAATCGTACTGGTTGGCATAGGCCATCAAGATTTTGCCGCGTTCCCGCGCCTGCAAATTTTCCAACACGATCTGCGCCGGCTTTTCTCCGAATGCCTGAGTCAAAAATTCTGTCTGCCTTGCCATTTCCGGCTCAATATCCAAGACCTGATAATCAAAACCGTTCAAATCGGCAAGTTCTTGCGCAATATCCAGACTGAGTGCCGACGTATGCCGCGTCTTCATCATAAGGCAGTGTACTTTTTCTTTGCCCAGCGCTTCTGCGGCCAACACACTGACAACGGCAGAGTCCAAACCGCCGGAAAGCCCGAGGATAACATCGCTGAAACCATTGTTTTTTACATAATCCTGCAAACCGCCTTTTAATTTATTCCAAAGTTTTTCCATCGCTTTATCTCCCGTACTTGTGCTGATAAGCCTGAATCAGCTCTTGCTGCTTCCGGCGGAGTTCTGCCGTAATCCCCACACCGTAGACATGCGGATTGCATAACCGCCGGCATTCGGCATCAAGACGCTGCAAGTTTTCCTTCACCGCCTTCTGAATATCCCAAAGGCTGCGCTCTTTATGTCCGGTATCAATCTTACCGTCAACGACAACATCCTGCAGAAGCCAATACCCGCTCATGCCTTTTTCAAATTTCCGCGGCGATTGCGTTTCACTCTGCAAATGATACGAGGCAATCGCCTCCGTCAGTTTTCCGTTCTTCAGGCTGTTACTTCCTTCCCGAACAATAACATCGCCGGCATAATTGCCGTTTTTCATCGTCCGCAAAACATTGGTTGCACCGGGGATCGTCGTTTTCCCCTGCGCCACTTTAATCTTGTCTTTTCCCAGATAAGATTTGGTCTTATAAACGGCGCCGAGAGCGCCCATATCATCGGCCCGCACCAGTTTGGTTCCGAGAGCAAAACAGTCAAACGCCGCCTTTTGCACCACAACCAGATTTTCAATCAGAAACTCGTCCAAATCATTGGAAGCAATAATCTGCGTATCCCGCTTGCCGCTCTCATCCAGAATTTTGCGCGCTTCTTTACTCCAATAAGCCAAATCTCCGGAATCAATCCGAATGCCTTTTAACGGAATACCGGTTTCGTTGCTCGCCCGCACCGCATTCTTAATTCCCTGACGCGTTTCATAAGTATCCGGCAGCAATATGCCGTCATGCGGATAAGTCCTCAGAAAAGCTTTAAAAGCTTCCGTCTCATCTTCAAAAGACATAACCCAGGAATGCGCCATCGTTCCGCTCGACGGAATGCCATAATCTCTGGCAGCCGACGGATTGGAGGTAGCCGCACATCCGCCGATAAAAGCTGCACGCGCAGCTGAATATCCGCCAAGTTCCATGTCTCGCCGCAACCCGAACTCCATCACCCGCCGGTCAATCCCGTCGGCACCGGCCGCCAATACCACACGGGAGGCTTTTGTCGCCACCGGAAACTGCGAATTAATCACATTCAGCAAAGCGGCTTCGACAATCTCCACCTGCCAGCACGGACCACTGATACTGTATAAAGGTTCATTGGCAAAAACCAGCTCTCCTTCGGGAACGGCCTTGACATTAACAGCCAGTTTTGCATTTTTAACAAAATTCACAAAATCATCACTAAATAACCGGCCGCCCGCACTGTTTTTCTTTGAGCGCAGCCAGTCTATATCGTCTTTGCCCAAATGCCAGTTGTCAAGCCATTCCAAAACCTCGCCCAAACCGGCTGAAACAATATAGCCGCAGTTGGGACTGTTTTTTCTGAAAAAAGCGCCGGAGATTTTAAAATCGTTATGCATATTATTCTTAAACCAGCCATAGCTCATTGTCCAGTGATACTCGTCTGCCCACAAAGGGTTGCCCTCGGCAATCAAATTTCTTCTCATCTTGCTTCTCCGCTGTTTTTATTTACAAAATTAAAAAAACGTTTTTTCTCATTCAGAACCTGTCGAAAAAACTGTTTTGACGTAATCATCTGCAACCGGCCGCCGGCCAGTGCATTGGCGTATTGGGCTTCGGCAACAATCTCAGGCATCTGCTTTTGGGCACCGCGACACAAATCTTCCAACAACACGACTTTGGCGCCGCGCCGCAAAAAACCGTCCATGGCCTGCCGGACGCAAACATCGCTGAGCAGCCCGCAAAGATAGACGTCTTTCAAACGCCAGTCCTGCTGCAAAATGCCGTAAGTTTTTTCTTCATTCCACAAATTGGTCGTCGATTTATAAATATCTGTCACCGGAATATTGTCTTTGAAATCGGCAATTTTCTGCCAGCCCCAGCTGTAATATACCGTATGCAGGGGATAATCTTCGGCCTCGCGCGTATTCTGATAAGTTTCCACAAAATGGGTATCCGCCGCATCAATAATCCGGCTGAACATTCCCTTTTGCAAATTCTCGCAAAAACGCTGGTGTTGATAAATAAAATCAGGATTGTTAATCGTCAGTGCCCCTTCGGGATCGACAAAGTCGTACTGACAATCAATACGGACAAGAACACGATCTCTCATGCTTTTTCTCCCTAGGCTTATCGGGTTACACAAACCGCCCCTCTCCTATAAGCCCTGCAGAAGACCGGGGGGTTATTTAACTAAAAACTAAATAATTGCTTTCTTCTTATAAAAATGCTCTTCAATCAAGGCATAATTTTCCGGATGAATAAAATTCTGCCAGCGTTTGTCGCCAAACTTAATCATGTCACGAACCATTGTACCGGTCACAAACGGAAAATCCTCATTGGTACGGTCAACATATTCAATATTTTTGAAAGCATCTTTAAACCAGTGCGCATCATAAGAACTTCCGGCATAATAAACATCCGGCGTCCCGAGCTGCGGCAGGCTTTCATTCATAAAATCCAAAACATATTCCGCCCATTCCGCCGGATTATTAATATCAAACAGCCCGATAACCTTCAGGCGCGGATAATCCGGATTATGGCGGTAAACATTCTGAATCATTTTTTTGCGGGTGGTATAATTAAGCGGATTACGCTGTGTCCCCTGCTCCTGAATCGAGCCGAGAATAATGGTAACCTGCTCACATTCGTTAAGCATCCGGTCAATCATTCGGGCATGTCCGATATGAAAAGGCTGTGCCCGCATAACCGCAATTCCGTGTTTGTATTTATACATAAAAAAAACTCCTGAACAGGAGCCTGCAAGAATCAACATATAAAAAAATATATCTGTTCTAAACCGGCTCAGTTTACATCCGTTCCTCGCCCATAAGCCCTAAGGACGACCGGAACATAAAAAAATCTAATCCTGATTCTCGCAAATGTCAAGCAAATCTTTTTCACAAGGAAAAGCGATTAACCTTGATATAAAAAATGAAGCGCTTTACATTATAATGGTATAACCCACGATAGGAGTATTAATATGAAAAAAATTCTTACC
This sequence comes from uncultured Pseudomonadota bacterium, assembly GCA_902495305.1. GTDB lineage: Bacteria > Pseudomonadota > Alphaproteobacteria > RF32 > CAG-239 > MGBC133411. The sequence goes on from CABUWG010000002.1 coordinate 75,713, forward strand.
TGCGCCGCCATTGCTCTGACCTTCGCTGCAGCTAACGCTTCCGCTCAGAACATTGACCTTGTCGAAACAGCCTCAGGCCTGCGCCAGACTTCCGACAGCCTGCACGAAAAAGCCGACAATATCAAAAACAATCTGAAAACGGCCAAAGAAAACGCCAAAAAACTCAAAAAAGAAAAAGCCGCCTCTTCTGACAGCAGCCTTAAAGACGAACTGAAAAAATCAGTAGAAGAAAAAAAGGCAGAATATAAAGCCAAACAAGAAGCAGACAAAGCTGCCGCCGAAGAGAAAAAAGCCAAAATCAAAAGTGATTTGGAAGCTATCAAAAACACGTGGAAAAACTAATTCGGCAATCAAACAAAAAAACTCTGAACCTAAAAAAGTTCAGAGTTTTTTTAATGGTTAAATCACACCGGCAAATTCATGCAGATTGCTCAATACCGTTTCATCAACCGGCTGCCATTCGGAAGAACTAACCTTCCCGGCACTCACGTCAGACCAATAAAGCTCACTTTCTTCCCGAGAAATCCGGCAATATCCTTTTTCCTGTTTTCTAAACAACAGATTTTTGTCTTCATGAGCACCGCATTGAGCCATCAAAGATATGTTCAAAATTCCGTCATCATACTTCAATGAAGAAATATGCACATCTTCCATTGCCCCCAAATCTTCGGAAACATTCCGAACAGAACCGCCATCCGATACCACAAACACACTCCAGTTCTCACCAAAACCATTCTGCACATCTTCAAAACGTATCCCGCCGTCAGTAACCACTTTTTGGGTTTCTCCCAACCAGGCAACGGCAAAATCTGTTTCTCCCAGCATTTGAATCTTGTATGGAAACAACGCTTTTGTAAACACATCGGAGCACAATGACCGATGGCCGTCAGCAGATAAAGCCACTGCAAAATAATAAGGCGAAAAAAGAGCCCGTTCAATAACATAAATTTCTATAAACACATTTTTATAACGCGGTACAAGTTTTTGAATCAAAAGCTTTTTTTCACTTTGCTGCAAACTGCCGTCAGACAACCTGCTGCTTGGTGCTTTCGCTTTATAAAAATAGAAATCCTCTGTCATAAACACATTTGCATTTGCCAAAAATTTTAATATTTTCATACCCAATAATAATTAAAAAAATTTACTTCAAAATAATTTCAAAACCCCGAAAAGATAGCACAAGACAAAGCATTGTCAATAATAAACTTTCAGTACGGCAAACACCCCTCTCCCCCCTCTCCTTTCTTCTCCTCTCTCCTTACACCCCTCCCCCCTCAGGGCACGGTTTGAAACTGCGATATTTAAGATGAGGAGAAGCAAAAATAAAAAAGCTCTCTGCATTTCTGCAAAGAGCTTTTTAACTTTCCTATGTGAGGTCGATAAACGTTCAGGCTGCGACGATATTTTTGAGTGTAGTGTACAAACTAGTACATGAACGAAAAAATATCTAGCTTGATGAACGTTTTGCGAGCTCCTAATCCGGAATAAAATGACGATAAAGGGGCGTGCTGCGACGTCGATTTCCGACAACGTGTACAACTAGCTACACGAGGAGGAAATCAACAAGCATGACACCCCTTTTGCGTTATTTTATGATTTTG
>CABUWG010000003.1 GCA_902495305.1 uncultured Pseudomonadota bacterium
TAGGTAAATCCGCTTTCTTCACAAAATTTGGAATCCGAGTTGATGTCTATTTCGGGCGTACCGTCTAAAACGCCGCTTTCAGCACAATCTGGCAGAAAACACACACCTGCAAAAGTGGAGGTTGGGAGGAAAGCCAATAACGCGGCAGAACATACTGCCATTTTAAGTTTCATGTGTAGCATATTTATGTTCATATTTTTCATCGGCTTCCTCCCAAATAAAAATTCTTTTCAGAGCACACCCTTTGTCATATATCCCGTCAGAGCAACGCGGTCTCTGGAGCACATTGCCGACAACTAACGGCCGTCGGCCTCCCGACCGCCGCCCGTCGCACGGGTGACAATAAAGGTACTATATCACAAAGAAACGTTAGTGTCAATATATAATGAAAAGTAGGGTGGAGATTTTGGCTAATTAGAAAAGTATAATAAATAAAAGAGGCAAAAAAGAAACCCGATATTTTTCGGGTTTCTGTTTTTTTCGTTATGCTTTCTGCATGTTTTTGTCTTTTCGTATCAGCCAGAGCAGGCGACTGCCGTTTAATAATAAAGAAACCAGACCGCCGGCGCACAAACCCAAAATCAGCCCTCTCAGACCCAAATCCAATTTGAAAGCCAGCAAGTAACAGGCGCTGATTCTGACAATTAAAAAAGAAATAATCTGAAAGGTTGTCGGAATCTTAATATCCCCGCGTCCGTTCAACGGTCCCATAACTCCCAGAGGCAGAGAGTCCATAACCACTTCAAGAATCAGGAACAAAATCAGCGTCTTCAATATGCCCAATACCGCCGGATCACCGGTAAACCCGCCGAATATCGGCGTTTGCAGAAAATAGAGCAGGGAATCAAGAAAAACAATGGCCAGAAATAAAATGACAAAACCGCCTTTGACGGACAATACAAAAGCCTTGGCGTCTTTCCGCCCAAAGGCGTTTGCAGCCACGATTGATGTTGCCTGAGCCACGGAAAAACAAACCATAAAAGTAATCATGCTCAGGTTTGTAATAATCACAAACGCGGCCATCGGCAGTTCGCCCAGCCATCCGGCAAAATTGCTGACAATAGAATAAGAACCATTGGTCGCCACGGTTGTAATTGCCACGCCGTAACCGATTTTTCTTGTTGTTTTGCTGTCCGTCCACCAGGTGTCATATTTGCGGTCAAGCCCGAAACGCTTGTTGAGCTTCGGATTTTGTTTCATCTTGCGAATATAGAGCAAAATAAACAACGCCAGAAAAATTCGCACAATCAGCGTCGATGTCGCCGACCCCTGCGCCCCGAGTTCCGGAAAGCCGAACTTTCCGTATACCAGCACCGGATTAATGATAATGTTCATAATATTTGCAATAATGCCGGCATACATGGCAATATGCGGCCGCCTGATAGATTGCAAAAAGAAATTTCCGTTCACAAACAGCAGGATAAACGGAATAGACCAGGCAAAAATTGACAAGACCGGACTGGCGTTGTCAATCATCACGTCGCTTTGTCTGAGCAAAGAAAACAAACCGCGGCCGTTTAATCCGATAATGGTAAATAAAATTGCCAGAATAACCAGATAACGCCGGCCTTCATAATAAATCTTGCCGCAGGAAGCAAATTTGCGCGCCCCGAACTTTTGGGATGATTTGATCAAAATTCCGTGCAGCAGGCCGATAGGGATTGTGAATAGAACTGAAAAAACGGCGTTGGCCAGCCCGATGTAAGCCAGCTGGTCGGTATTATAATGGCCGACGATAATCGTATCGACAATTCCCATAATGCCCATGGCCAGAAAAGAGATGGTAATCGGCAGCGACAGTCTGAAAATTTCTTTAATTTTTTTTATAAGTTCATGTTTTGCAGTCATAATATTCACACATTCGGACAAAGTTCAAACTGCCCGCAAGCTAGCATAATAAAATAACATTGGCAATCATAAAAAATTTTAATCAAAATCTTTCTAAAAGCCTTGACTCTGGCAGTCAAAGTAGTATTGCTATTACCCGCAAATAATCACGAATAAATATAAATCAGGAAGATGATAAAGATGTTGGCTTATCTTAGAAAGATGCTGCGGGCATATGAAAAGAATTTTGCCCCGAAATTGTATGAAGTTTTAAAACACGGATATAATAAAGAATATTTCAGGCGCGATGCCGTTGCCGGTATGACGGTTGCCGTCATTTCCATTCCGTTGTCGCTGGCTCTGGCCATCGCTTCGGGGGTTGAACCGGCTCAAGGTTTGTATACGGCAATTGTCGCCGGATTTTTCATTGCTTTTCTTGGGGGAAGCCGCTATCAGATCGGCGGTCCGACAGGTGCTTTTGTTGTTGTAATCTTTAATGTTATGGCGCAGTTCGGATACCCCGGACTGGCAATGGTCATGGTCATGGCCGGTATGATTCTGATGCTGGCCGGACTTCTGCGCTTCGGAACATATATCAAATACATTCCCTATCCGGTTGTTCTGGGCTTCACCGCCGGTATCGGCCTGTTGCTGATTTCTACCCAGATAAAAGACCTGCTGGGGTTGGGCATTGACAACGTTCCGGCAGAATTCCTGCCCAAATGGAAAATGTATCTGGCCAACCTGAACACATTCAGCTGGGGCTCGGTTATTATTGCCGTATTGTCTTTGGGCTGCATTTTTTATATTCAGATAAAAAAAATCAAATTGCCGGCTTATCTGGTCAGTGTTGTCGGAGCCACGGTTTTGGTTGTTATCTTCAGCATCTTTGGTTTGCATGTCGATACCATCGGCAGCAAATTCGGCGGCGTGCCGCATTTTCTTCCGGCGCCGGCTTTTCCTGAATTCAATCTTGACATGGCGTTAAAAGTCATGCCGAGTGCTTTCACCATCGCTTTTTTGGCCGGTGTTGAATCTTTGTTGAGCGCAACCGTTGTCGACGGCATGAGCGGTGATAACCACAATTCCAATGCCGAGCTGATCGGGGAGGGAATTGCCAACATTGCCTCGGCCTTCTTCATGGGTGTGCCGGCAACGGGAGCGATTGCCCGTACGGCAACCAATTTTAAGGCTAAAGCCTATTCGCCGGTTGCCGGAATGATGCAAAGCGTTTTTTTGCTGCTGTTCATGCTGTTGCTCTCACCGGTTGCAAAGTTCATTCCTTTGGCCTGCTTGTCGGCGGTTTTGGTCATTATCGGCTGGAACATGCTGAATCTGGATAAAATGTTCAAGCTCGTCACCGGCCCGAAAGGAGACAGATATACGTTGCTGGTAACGCTGTTTTTAACAATCTTGGTTGATTTAAATACGGCGATCAGTGTTGGTTTTATCATGGCAAGCATTATATTTATGCACAGAATGAGCAAAGAAATTGAAATCGCCAATGACGATACGGTGCTTGAAGACGTTGGCGGCGGCCGCGATTTGACTCAGGTTCTGCATGAACAAGGCGTTATGTCGCTGCGCTTGTCCGGCCCGTTGTTTTTTGGCGGAGCGTCTCAGGTTTCAAGCTTTTTGAAGAAAATTGACAAGAAACCGAAGGTTCTGATTCTGCGAATGGGATATGTTCCGGTGATAGACGCCAGCGGTGCTAATACGATTATCGAATTTGTCCGCCGCCTGCGGCCGTACGATACCAAGATTATCCTTTCCAACATGAAGACGCAGCCCCGACGGATTTTGCACGATGCTCTGGAAAAAGAAAATCTGGTCAAAAACATTTCAACAGCCTCAACCTTTGAAAACGCGCTGAAAATGACGCGTCGCTGGCTCAAAAGAGAAAAAGAGGAACATATTGAAAAAATTGATTGATTTCTCTTTTTGATAATCTAGAATGAAGAAAATTTTGGTTTCGGAGAAAGGAGAATTTATGAGTCTGATTTTAGCATTTATCGCCGCTTTGGCCTACAGTGGCAAAGCTATGGCTAATCCGGCCTGTGCCGTTTGCACGATTGCCATCGGCGCGTCGCTGGAAATTGCCCGCAAACTTGGAGTTGATGACAGCGTTATCGGCGTTTGGGCCGGCGCATTTTTGACTTTGCTCGGATTCTGGCTGATTAAATGGTTTGATAAAAAAGGCTGGAACTTTAAAGGCCGCGATTTCTGGCTGATTGCCGTTTCTGTCGCCATGGTCGGCTTTGTATATGTCAGCGAGCTTGACTATACGCCGAAACCAATTCTGATTTTCTATCTTGATCCGTTCCTGTTCAGCGTTTTGGTCGGAATGCTGGTTCTGATCTGGTCTTCTGATTTCTATCAGTGGATGAAGCGTAAAAACGGCGGACATGCCCACTTTCCGTTTGAAAAGGTTTTTGTGCCGGTAGCGGCTCTGGCTCTTGTCAGCCTGTACTTCTACTATTTTCCGTTAGGAAACGGCATTGATGCCCTGATGTAACAAACGAAAGCCCCGAAGCAAAATCGGGGCTTTAAGTTATAAACAATACCCCGTTATAAGATTGAACTTTTTTCCGATTTTTGTTACAAGCTAGCATTCATAATAAATTATGTCAGGTTGGTAAAATATGTTTCGTTATTGCCTTTATATAATAGGAGCCTTGTGCTTGTCCGCCGCATCTGCGGCCGCTGAAGAAAACAGCTTTAAACTTTCGGAGGACTGGGGACAGAAGCTGCAAAATAATATGGCTGCCGCCTGGAACGCAGAAAATTATGACCTCTACCTGCCGATAAACACCTGGCACAATCGTCTGCTGTATGATAAAGACAAAATTGATGACTATAACGAAGAGCCTTGGGGAGTCGGGCTGGGCAAATCCTTTTACGATTCCGACGGCGACTGGCACGCCCTTTATGCCATGGGCTTCAAAGATTCCAATAAGCATTTGCAGACAATATTCGGCTATGCCTATCAACACAACTGGCCGCTTGACTGTTATGAAAAATGGCGCATCGGCGTCGGCTATACGCTCAGCCTGACGCAGCGTTCCGAATATGCCTACATTCCTGTTCCGCTGCCGTTGCCTCTGGCCGGTATCGGATATAAAAACTTCAATATTCAGGCCGCCTACGTCCCCGGTGTCAAAAACGACGGCAACGTCCTCTTCACATGGCTCCGATGGGAACTGAACAACGATTATTAAAAAAAATACTCCCGCTCGGGAGTATTTTTTATTGCCATTCAACGAGAATAGTGCTAAGAAGACATCCACAACTAATATTATTAATCAAATTTTTATAAATATGGAAAGAGAAAATTTCTTAAGTTTGGCAGATAGTGTTCAGAGAGAAAAAGATCTGAAATGGCTGTATGCGTATCCGGGCAGCAATTATAAGCTTATTTTGCACGGCAAGTCTCCGCACATGGCTCTTTTGGCAAAAGGGATTGCCTCGGCAATAGAAAAAAGCTGGGGATATCGTCCGGAAATCAATGAAATTCCTGAGAGTCCTGATAACGGTTTTTTCAAAACTTTGGTTAGACTGGCATGGGAAGATTATGGTACAAAATGTCTGTATATTGCCACGGATAAAATGTTGCGCGGGATTGAAGAGATTATCGGCAGAAACTGTTTTGAATACTGGGATTTTTCAGAAAATCCGTTCACCGGCAGTATCATTGATTGTTTTGAGCCGCCTATGGGAAGAAAAATACATAACGTCCATAATGCCTATGACAAAATCGGCGTTGTATCCTATACAAGTCTTCGGGTTGAAGCAAAAGACCTGACAACTCTGCTGCATGCGGCCTATTGGTATCAAATTCTGGGCAAAAAGATGTCAATCTATCCGGAAATTTATTGCCAAACGGCAGAAAATGAAAAAGAGATAGAAAGATTTCTCAAAAAATTGGGTGTACGCCGCTGTAATTTCAATTACCCGACGGATAAAACTCCGGAACAGAATCTTTTGTATATTCGTCCGGCTTATTTTAACCCGGCTGCCATTGATTGCGATGAATATGTTGTTCCTTGCCATATGCCGGCATCTTCTCTGTTCAGAAAAATCTTTCATTCATGGTTTCTCAAATCTGATATGAAAAAGATATTATCAGAGCACCAAAACGTCTTGAACTGATAATACCCAAACACTGCCTCGCAAAGGCAGTGTTTTTTTGTTTTCCTCCACAGCATTCTGATTGCGGTTGAAAACGACGCACAAATTTGTTAAAAATAAATTATTCAGGATAACAAAAGGAAAAGCTTATGGAACAAAGAAAAATAAAAATCGGCAATTTTGAAATCGCCAATACCCTGCCGCTGGCTCTGTTGGCCGGCCCCTGTCAGATTGAAAGCCGCCAACACGCCGTTGATATGGCCGGTGCCATGGTGGAAATCACCAAAGAGTTGGGAATTAATTATGTCTTCAAAGCCTCTTTTGACAAGGCCAACCGCACGTCGATTAACGGTGCCCGCGGTGTAGGGCTGGATGAAGGTATCAGAACCTTTGAAGAAATAAAAAAACTCTATAACAATATTCCGATAGTAACGGACGTGCATGAAAAAGAACAATGCGCCCTCATTGCTCCGCATGTTGATATGCTCCAAATTCCGGCTTTTCTGTGCCGCCAGACAGATCTGGTTGTCGCTGCTGCCAAAACCGGAAAAGTCGTTAATATTAAAAAAGGACAGTTCTGTGCGCCTTGGGATATGAAACATATTGTCAAAAAAGCTGAAGATTCCGGAAATATGAACGTCTGCCTGACCGAGCGCGGCGCTTCTTTCGGATACAACACGTTGGTCACTGACTTTCGCGGCCTGCCCAAAATGGCGCAGGATACCGGCTGTCCGGTTATTTTTGATGCAACCCATTCCGTCCAGCAGCCGAGCGGGCAGGGCGGAACTTCCGGCGGCCAGCGGGAATATGCGCCGGTTTTGGCCAGAGCAGCTGTTGCCGTTGGCGTTGCCGCCGTGTTTATTGAAACGCACGACAATCCGGACAAAGCTTTGAGCGACGGCCCGAACATGATTCCGCTGCATGATATGAAGAGGGTTCTGACCGAACTCATGGCCTATGACCATGTCACCAAAACCATGATTCACGACTATAAATAAATGCAGTTTAGTGACGACGGTTATATTATCAATTTGCGCAAACACGGTGAGAGTTCGTTAATTCTCACCGTGTTAACGCGAGAACACGGCAAAGTCACCGGCTATGTCAAAAACTGTCTTCACAAACGCAATTTAGGGATTTATCAGCTCGGAAACCGCCTTCAGATAGAAGCATATTCCCGCGTGGATGAGAATATGCTGAGCATAAAAGCCGAACTGCTTGAGCCTTGCGCCGTCAACTTCATCAGCCATGCCGGCAAACTTGCAGCCTTATCCTCGCTCTGTGAACTATGCAATGCCGCCATGCCTGAACTCTCTCCTTTAGATAGATTTTTCTATTATATAGAAAGCTTTTTTAATCTGATAAATGAAGATAATTGGATAGCGCATTATTGTTTCTTCGAATTTTTCTTGCTTGACAATCTGGGCATCGGGCTCGACCTGAGCGAATGCGCCGCCACCGGCACAACGGAAAATCTGGCTTATGTTTCCCCCAAAAGCGGTCGTGCCGTTTGTGAAGAAGCCGGTTTTATTTATAAAGAAAAGCTCTTTTCCTACCCGCATTTTATCGTTGCCGGCAATTATCGGCCGACACCGTCGGAAATGGCGGATTTGCTGAAGATGACCGAGTTTTTCCTCACAAAAAACTTTTTTCAAACTCACGGCTTGAAATTCCCGCAAAATCGTGCTAGTTTGCTTAACCAGTTAGAACTTTAGAAGAATAAAACAGAGTAAAAATGCCTGAAATTGTTGAAGAAAAAATCCGCAGCGTGGCCTTGGCCGAAGAACTGAGCAGCCGCTATTTGTCTTACGCCATGTCGACAATCGTTTCCCGTTCTTTGCCGGACGTCCGTGACGGTCTGAAACCTGTCCACCGCCGTTTGCTCTTTGCCATGCGCCAATTGCACCTTGACCCGAAATCAAGCTTCAAGAAATGCGCCCGCGTTGTCGGAGATGTTATCGGTAAATATCACCCGCACGGTGATTCCGCCGTTTATCAGGCAATGGCTCGTCTGGCACAAGATTTCTCGGTACGTTATCCGCTGGTTGACGGACAGGGCAACTTCGGCAATATTGACGGTGACGGGCCGGCTGCCATGCGTTATACCGAAGCCCGCCTGACCGAATTTGCCATGGCTTTGATGGAAGGGCTGAATGAGAACTCTGTTGACTTCAGAGAAACTTATGACGGAGAAGAAGATGAACCCGTCGTCATGCCGGCTGCTGTTCCTAATTTGTTATGTAACGGAACTTCCGGTATTGCCGTCGGCATGGCCACCAATATCCCGCCGCATAATCTGAGCGAAGTCTGTGATGCGCTGCTTTATCAGATTGAAAATCCGGAATGCGAAATCGAACCTCTGGTCAAGCGCCTGAAAGGTCCGGACTTCCCGACCGGCGGCATTATCGTAGACAATTTTGCAAGCATCTTGGAAACCTACAAAACCGGCCGCGGATATTTTCGTATCCGTGCCCGATGGGAAACCGAAGACCTGAGCCACGGCCAGTATCAGATAATTATTAAGGAAATTCCTTATCAGGTTCAAAAATCCAAACTGATCGAAAAAATCGCCACGCTGCTGCAGGAGAAAAAGCTTCCGTTGCTGAGCGATGTCCGAGATGAATCGACCCATGACGTCCGTATCGTACTGGAACCCAAAAACCGCACGGTTGACGCCAAACTGCTGATGGAACACCTGTTTAAAAACACGGATTTGGAAATCCGCTTCAGCATGAACATGAATGTTTTGGATTCCGACGGCGTTCCGCGTGTGATGAGCATACAGGAAGTTCTGCGCGAATTTTTAAATCATCGTATGATTGTGTTAAAACGCCGTTCCAATTTCCGGCTCGATAAGATTAATGCCCGCATGGAAATCCTGTCCGGCTATCTGATTGCTTATCTCAATCTGGATGAAATCATTCGTATTATCAGGGAAGAAGACGATCCCAAAGCCAAAATGATTGCCGAATTTAAGCTGACGGAAAATCAGGCCGAAGCCATTTTGAATATGAAGCTGCGCAACCTGCGCAAGCTGGAAGAAGCCGAGATTAAAAATGAATACGACACACTTGCCGCCGAAAAAGGCGAACTGGAAAGCCTGTTGTCCAGCGAGGCCAAAATGTGGGAAGCTGTTGCCGCAGAAATTAAGGCCACCAAAGAAAAATTCGGCAAAAAAACGGCGCTCGGCCGCCGCCGCACCGAATTTGCCGAAGTTCCTGACGATATTGAGGTTCCGGTTGAAGTCTTTGTTGAAAAGGAACCGATTACCATTATCTTGTCACAAAAGGGCTGGATCAGATGTATCAAAGGCCATTCGGATTTGAACGAAGAATTCAAATTCAAAGATGATGACTCGCTTCTCAAAGCCATCCATGCCCAGACGACGGACAAAATCATTCTGTTTGACACTTCCGGCAAGTTCTTCAACATTTCCGGCAGCGAGATTCCGAGCGGCCGCGGTTTCGGCCAGCCGCTGCGCCTGATGGTTGACTTGGGCAATAATGATAATATATGTGATATGTTTGCTTTTGAGCCCAAAGCGCAATATCTGATTGCTTCTAACACCGGCAAAGGCTTTTTGGTTGATGAAAACCACATCATTGCCCAAACCCGCAACGGCCGCAAGATTATGAACCTTGGTGATAACGAAACGACGGTCTTTTGCAAAAAAATCACCGGCGATATGGTCGCCGTTATTGGTGACAACCGCAAGCTTCTGGTCTTTAAGGTTGAAGAAATTCCGACAATGGCGCGCGGACGCGGCGTAACGCTGCAAAAGTACAAGGACGGCGGCCTGTCAGACCTTCAAATCTTTAATGAAGCGGACGGCTTTGTCTATAACCGCGCCGGCGGCACAAAAACCGAAACCGAACTGTTGTCATGGCTCGGCCACCGCGGACAAGTCGGAAAACTGGCGCCGTTCGGCTTTCCGAAAAGCAATAAATTTTTGAAAGACTAAGCCTTCTTGGTCTTTCTTTTTCAGAAAGGATAACAATATGGCTGAAATCTTATTTGAATTTAAAAGAAGCGGCAATGTTGTCAAAGTCAGCGCCATAGAACCGGAAACCCAAACCGAAGTCAGCGTTGTTGTTCCGGCCAATTTGTCTGTTGATGAAATGAAGCTTCAGGCCGCCAAAAGACTAAACTACGTCTTAAAGAAAAAAGCCGCGGAATAACGGTGGAAAGAAACAAAATAATATTTAAAAAAACAAAAAAATAAGCTAAACTCAGCCCCAAGGGAAAATATTTTTAAATTTGGGGAAAATTAAATATGGCAAATCAACCGGTTGAGAATAAATCTGGTCAGGAAAACCGTCTTCCTGCTTATATGACCATGCCGCAAAAAAACAACTTTGCCGAAGCCGAAGAAACTACGTCTTGGATGGCCGGCAGCCTTCATCGCCTGATGGTTTGGGTAAGTCTCGGCTGGTTCGGCATTGTGCTGATTTACATCACCCAGTTTTTCGGCTGGTCCAACCTGTTTTTGATGATGCCGGACGAATTCGGCGGCTTCCTTGCCGGCGTAACCTTGCCGCTCGCCGTTATCTGGGTTGTCATTGCCTATATTGACCGCGGGACAAATTTCAAGCAGGAAGCCAGACTGCTCCGGACATATATGAACAATCTGGTTTATCCGTCCGACGCTTCCGGCGCCGAAACCGCTCAGGCTATGGCAGAGGCTATCCGCGCTCAGGTGCAGGAACTTCACGAAGTCACCAGACACGCCACGGAACAAACTGAATTTATCAAGAACGAACTCGGCAATCGGGTTGATGACTTTGCCAAACTCGTGGGCGCTCTTGATAACTATTCGTCAAATACCCTGATAGAATTGAATGAAAACGTCAAAAACCTTGTAAAAAGCTTTGATTATGTTTCGGACAAGGCCGCTTCGTCAAGCGACAACCTCAAATTGCAGGCCTCTGAATTTTTATCAGTTCAAAACCAGTTTCAAAATAACATCGGCGAATTGTTCAATAGCCTTGCTCCGCGCCTGCAGGAACTGCAAAATTCCGGACTGTTGCTGAAAAGCATTTCCGATGAAGCGGGAAGCCGTATGGCCAAAGCCAATGAGCTCATGCTGGAGTTCAATGACCGCGCGGCCAAAAATGTCAGCTATATTACCGATGCCGTTTCGGCTCAGGCCGGCAAACTTGATGCCGTGGCTCAATCCGCCGCCGCCGGTACCGAACGGACTTATCAATTGATCGAAAAAGGCGTAAACAGGCTGGAAGAAGTCCTGAGAAGACAAAGCGACATCGCGGATCAGAACAGTCAGCAGCTTGATAAAAACGTTGAGCAGCTTTCTCAAAAGATTCGGGCTCAGGGCGAAGACCTCGGTATGGAAGTTGAAAAAATTATTGCCCGCACCAATGCGATCAGCGAAACGATTAATACGCAGGTTGAAGGGCTGCATAACGTCTCTGACAATATTTCCGGCGATCTGGAAGAGGTTGATACCCGCTTGAATATGCAGGTAAGCCGCTTGCAGGATCTGCGTAACAGCTCGGTTGCATCTCTGGATGATATGGTTCGCAGCCTTGATGACAAAAATACCCGCTTTATGGAGGCTGTAGACGCTTCTATTGCCAAGACCAATGAAGCGCTTGCCGGATTGGAACTTCATAAAGAAAATATCCGCCGGATTTCGGAAGAGGCCGAAACCTCCGTAAAAGGCGTTGACGCCGTCATGGTCGAAAAAGCCAACAACCTGCGCCAAACCGCCGAACAGGCTTGTGCAAAACTGACGGAAACCGGCGAGGTTATGCAGAAATTTGCGGCCGGCATTACGGAAGCTTCTTCAATTGTTGAAACGCAAAGCCGTGTCAGCGAAGCCTCTTTGTCTCAACAGCAGCGCTATATTACATCATCCGTTACCAAACTGGAAGAAATCAAATCCGAACTCAAACGTCAGGTTGACGAACTGCTCAAAACGGCCGGTACCATTGATGAAAACGCTTCGGCTTCCGTTATCAGGCTTAAAGAGCAAATGGCCGAAGCGCTCCATGTTTGTGAAAACGTTATCTCCAAAACGCAAGGCCTTAATGACAACTTGCAATTACAGCGTGAAACGCTTGATGTGGCCACGACCCAGACCTTGTCCAAGGCCTCTCAGTTTGAAGATATTATCAAAACACAAGTTGCCGGACTGGATAAAGTTTCCCAAAGCCTTGAAGAACGTGCCGACGGCATATCCGATACTCTTGACAGGCATATAGCCGCACTTGATAAAAGTACGGCCGCCTCGCTGGAAGCCGTTGGTGATGTGGTAACGTCATTTGACAAACAAAACACGATTTTGAAGTCCATTACGGAAAGCACGGTCAACCATGTTGCCGGAGTGGTTCAAGTCCTTGACGAAAAAGCCGAAGCAATTAACATTTTGTTCAAAAATCAGGAAGACGCTTTCTTTGACGTTTGCGACAAGATTTCCGAAAACACCAACAACATCGGCACCTCGCTCAAAAAGCAGGTCGGAATTATTGAACAAAGCTCCGACCGTGTCTTCTCCCGTATGGCAATTTTGGAAGAAAACTTTGGCAAACAAGTGGATTCCATTATGCAGAATTCTGACAAGTCTATCGACAAGCTGACCGAAATTGACAAGATGTTCAGCAATCAAAAACAGCAAATTCAGGATAATATGACCGCAATTTGCAATCAAATTACAGAAATTTCCCAATCTTTCCATAGCAATGTCGAAGACTTTACGACCGTGGTAAAAGACGTATCCAAAGAAGCCGGAAATACGACGGAAAGCATTATGAAAAACTGCTCTCAGATTAAAGAAGCCGAAATTTCTTTGGTCGAAAACGCCAAAAACGCCTCTGCGGCATTGGAAAATCATAGCAAAGCTCTGGAAGAAAACATCGGCAAAGTCCGTTCTCAGAGCGAACTGATTAAAAATTCGCTGGATCATCAAAAAGACAGCCTTACCGACATTGCCAATGTTGTATCAACTCAGGCGCGTCTGGGTGAAAGCTCTATTGCCCAGCAGTATAAGATGTTGTCCGACGTTTCGGTCGAAGTTGCAAAGCGCATGAACGATATTAATGCGCAGTTCAAAGAAAACGTTGACATTGTTGCGGAAAACACCTCCAAAATCGCTTATGAATTTGATGTCCTGAGCGATAAGATAATTTCTGCCGGAGAAGACGTGACTAAGACAACCAAACTGTCGCTGAAGAGCTTGGAGCAGGCCAATATGATTCTGACCCAGACCAGTGACGATATGAATGCCTGTGTCAATAAATCGGTTGCCCAGATCGGAAATTCGGCCAAAGAATATGAAAAATACATTGCCGGATTTAATACCGTTACGGCCGAAGCTAGCACCGGCGTTGTTGAAATCAACAACCTGATTGCGGAACAAAGCAATAAGATGATGAACATTTCCGGTGATACCAAAAAACTGGTTGATTGCTTTAACACGGTTCTCAACGACACATCGCTGGAGTTGTCTAAACGTGCCAACGAGGCTTTTGACAAGGTCAAAGGGTTGGGCAAGAACCTGAAAGATTTGAGCCTGCAGGTTGGCGAAACCGCAAAAATGAGCTCAATTCACATGGAAAACGCCAGCGACAAAATCCGTGCCACAATTTCCGAGGTTGCTTCCAATGCCGAGCGGATTTCCAATGAGATTCGTTCTTCCGGTGAGGTTTTCCTGCAGCAATCCAATGTTTTGGTCGCGGTATCAGAAGAAACCGTCAAAAAAATGCAGACGACTATGGAAGGTCTGACATCGGCCGCTCACAGTTTTGACGATAAAACCGGCAATATTGTTCAAAGGTCCGAAAAATTCAGCGAAATGTTCCAAACACAGCTGAAAACGCTGCTGGAGACTTCGGAAAAGGCCGAAAGCAAATTAGAAAGCATGAAGAAAACATACCAGACAATTACGGTTGACACCTTCCTGAAAGACGCGGCCTTTATGATTGAAAAACTCCAGACTATGGCCGTTGACATCAATCGTTTGTTCAACCCTAATGTTGAGGAAGATTTGTGGAAGAAGTTCTACAACGGCGATACCGGTGTCTTTGCCCGCTACCTGAGCAAAACCATGAGCAAGCAGCAGATCAGTGCCATTCGCGGCGAGTATGAAAGCGATGCAGATTTCCGTACCTTAGTCACACGCTATCTGAACGACTTTGAGGGGCTCATTGCTCAGGCCAAAAACAATGAACGTTCCGGCTTGCTGCTTTCAGTCTTTTCCGGCTCTGATGTCGGAAAACTGTACTTCATTCTGGCCAAGGCCATGGATCGGGTAAACTGACAGGACTAAAAAATGCAGATTTCGACGGCTGAATATAGCTTAAACCGCATATATGATGAAATCTCGTCATCAGTCAGCCGTTTATCTGCAAATAAAGAAAAAAGCACCTCTTTTTCTTATGAAAAGCAGGCGGAACGACCTTCCGAAAAGGCTTCTGCTGACTTTAGCTTTCTTCATATCGGCTGCTTGTCTCCGAGTTCGGCTTTCACCCTGCAAAAATTCATTTCTCAGCCACCGGCGCTGCAATCGGAACAACAAAAAGCAAATAAACAAGAGGTTGAAAAGGATAGTTCAGATAAGAAATTAAATAATGAAGTGCAACAAATTGAAAAAGATGATTTTTTAGATGAATTGAAGTCTTTTCTGCCGCAATATTCCGCTCAGCATATCAGCCGGATTTACGAGGGCGGCGCAACGGTAACGGCCAATGACAACTGGCTGCAAAATTTTAATACGGCACAAAATGCCAAATACGCCAGCGAGGCTTATAATTTTGTCTTTAATATCAATAACGAGCCCAAAATCGTCATAGATTTTATGCACCCAAACAATCGGAGCTTTGATTTTAGAATATGATTGGTAACATGAATTTCAAAAGCCGGGTCTTTCTTGCACCGATGGCCGGAATTACCGACCGTCCGATGCGCAGGCTAATTGCTTCGCTCGGCGCAGGTAACATTGTTTCGGAAATGGTTGCCGTCAATGCCTTGCAGCGCCGCAACCCCAAAAGCTACCGGATTGCCGATGTCAGAGATGAAGATTATCCGGTCATTGTGCAACTGGTCGGCGGCGAACCGGAACTGTTTGCCGAAGCAGCCAAACTGGTGGCTGAATTGGGCGCGTCTTCCCTTGATATTAATATGGGCTGTCCGGTCAAAAAAATTGTCAATAATAACTCCGGTTCGGCATTGCTTAAAGACCTGCCGCTGGCCGGAAAAATCATAGAGAGCGTTGTACGGGCCACACCACTTAAAGTCAGCGTCAAATTCCGCAAAGGCTGGGATAACAATCATGTCAACGCCGTTGATACCGCACGCATGTGCGAGCAGAGCGGGGCGGCTTATATTACAATCCACGGCCGGACTCGCAGTGATTTCTATTCCGGCATCGCTGACTGGGACTGTATTGCCGAAGTCAAAAACACAGTAAAAATTCCCGTCATCGGCAACGGGGACGTTACTTCGCCGCAAAAGGCCAAAGAAATGGTTGATTACACCGGCGTTGACGGCGTTATGGTCGGCCGTGCTGCACTCGGAGCGCCATGGCTTATCAATGCCTGCCACTGCTATCTGGAAAACGGCAGCCTTCCGCCGGAACCCGATGTTTTGCAAACAAAACAAATCCTGTTAACCCATATTAAAGAATTGGCATCCTATTATGGAGAAAAGTTAGCTTTGCCATTGTCCCGCAAATATGTCTGCTGGTACTGCAAAAATCTGCGTGATGCCCGCCGTTTTCGGGAGAATTATGTAAAGATTGACAACTTTGCGGATGCATTTTCGGCAATAGATGACTATTTCAATAATTGTGCAAAAATCTGAGGAACAAAGGTTATGAAGATAATCATCGGCGGCGCCGGCAGTGTCGGAGCCAGTATTATCGGCTATCTGACACAGGGCAGCAACGATATTGTGGTGATAGACAGCAACTCCAAAAATCTGGATGAAATTTCCAGAGCTTGGGACGTGCGCCCGATTTTGGGATCGGTCTCGCACCCAGAAACCTTAAAAAACGCCAATGCCGCCAATACGGATATCCTTTTGTCGGTCACGGACAGTGATGAAGTCAATATCGTGGCCTGCCAGTTAGCCCATACGCTGTTTAATATCCCCGAAAAAATCGCCCGCCTTGACAATGAGGAGTTTCTCTCTCCGGACTGGGCCGGATTGTATAATGACAGCGATGCCCCGATTGACCTGATTATCTCGCCGGATATTTCGATTGCCACGGCAATTTATAAGCTGATAAAACTCCCCGGTGCCTTGGAATCCCTGAGCTTATGCGATGACAATCTAAAACTTGTCGGACTGCGCTGCAGCAAAAAATGCCCGTTGATTAAAACGCCGCTGAGCCAGCTCTCGCTGCTGGCGCCGGAACTCGATGTCTCTTTTGTCAACATCATCCGCAACGGTTCTTCTTTTATTCCGCGGGATGAAGACATTCTGGATGAAGGCGATGAAGTCTATTTTCTGGTAGAAAAAAACAAACTTTATGACGCTATTCACGCTTTTGACATGGACAAACCGATGGTCGAGCGCGTTGTTATCTTCGGCGGCAGCCGGATAGCGCTGCATTTGGCCAAAAAACTGGAACGTGATGACAATATTCTGAGTGTCAAAATCATTGAAAATGACGCCGCCACGGCCCGCCGGCTGGCCAAACACCTGAACAGCACTTCCGTTATTAACGGCAATCTGATGAATGACACTATAATTCAGGAAGCCGGTATTGAAAACGCCGATGTCGCCGTCAGCATTACGGAATCAGATAAAGATAACATGCTTTTCCCGCTGCTGGCAAAATCTTTGGGCGCCACGTCAACCATATCTCTGATAAATTCGCGCGCCTACACCAATCTGCTTAACGCACCGGAAAACGTCTGGGTTGACCGCTCGTCCGTTACCATATCCCACATTTTGAAAGAAATCCGCAAAGCCAAAATTGTCAAGGCACATTCGCTCGGTCGCGGCTTTGGCGAAATCTGGGAGGTAAAAATCGGCGAAACCTCCAAACTGCTTGAAAAAAAGCTTTCTGCCCTAAAGCTTCCGCCCAACAGCAAAATCTGCGCCCTTTATCGTGATGAAACCGTCACTTTTCCGCTGCCGCAGGAAAAAATCAGCCTGAATGACCGGCTTGTCGTTTATGTCGGAGCCGAAGCCGTCAAAAAAGCCGAAAAATTATTTTCATAAACAAGGATATCGGGCGATGATAAAACACATTATCTTTGACTGGGACGGCACGCTTGTAAATACGGTACGTTTTTTGAAAATTTCTTTTGAAGAAACGTTTTCCCACTTTAACATCACAAACATAACCTATCAGTACATCCGTGAAATCTGCGCCGCCAATCCGGACAAAAATATCTTCGAACTGGTTTTTGAACCGGAGATTCGAAATGAGGCCAAACAGTATTTTTATGCCTTCATGCGGGAGAACCACCTGAAATATATCAGCAAACGTCGCGGCGCGGAAGATATTCTGCTATTTTGCAAGAATAACAATATAAAATGTTATATACAGAGCACCAAAGACCGTGAAATTTTGCGACGGGAGATAGAATTCTGCGGCTGGACGGATTATTTTGTCAGAATATGCGGTTCGGGAGATTATGTAACCAACAAAAACGAGGCCGCCGCCTGCACGGGATTGTTTTGCGGACAAATCCCGCCGGCAGAAGAAATGCTGGTTCTGGGCGACGGCGCTTCAGACGTTGAAATGGCCAGAACGCTGGGTTGTCCGGTCATTATCGTTAAGAGTTACGGCCGTTATATCGGTCAGCAGCCGGATTATAAACTGCGCTCGCTGAAAGATTTTGTACCTTTATTGCAAACAATGCTTTACTAATAAGACAAAATGTTGTTAAACTAACAAAAAACATAATAATAAAAGGATAAAAACATGTCTCGGAATGTACAGGAAGATTTTTTGGAAAACATCCGCAAAAACAAAATTTCCGTTACCGTTTTTTTGGTAAACGGTGTAAAATTGCAGGGAATCATTACCTGGTTTGACAGCTTTTCTCTGCTGTTAAGAAGAGACGGCCATACCCAGCTGATTTACAAACATGCGGTTTCAACCATCATGCCGGCAGAGGCCGTTGATGTTGAAATTCAGGAAAATGAAGCATAAACCTTGCCGATAATTGAGATAAATTCAAATCACAAATCCCGTGCTTGTGTTGTTTACCCCTGTGTCAGCGGCAAAAATGCCGAGCTTTCTCCCGAGGCCCGGCTTGAAGAAGCCTGCGGGCTGGCTCTGGCAATCAACCTTGAAGTCACACATCGTGAAATTGTAAAAATCAGGGAAATCAAACCGGGAACATTTTTCAGCCGCGGCATATTAGACAAGCTCCGGCCGTTTTTGGCTGAAGCCGAGCTTTTGATTATAGATACCTCGCTCACGCCGATTCAACAGCGAAATTTGGAAAAAGAACTGAACATCAAGGTCATTGACCGAACGGCTCTGATTCTTGAAATCTTTGGTGAACGCGCCCAAACCAGCGAAGGAAAACTGCAGGTGGAATTGGCACATCTGACTTATCAGCGCAGCCGGCTGGTACGCAGCTGGACACACTTGGAAAGGCAGAGAGGCGGTGCCGGCTTTTTGGGAGGTCCCGGAGAAACCCAGATTGAACTGGATCGCCGTATTATTGACAATAAGATTGTCCGCATCAAAAAAGATCTGGAAAAAGTCAAGCAAACCCGCGGTTTACAGCGCGGAGCCAGACAAAAAGTTCCTTATCCGGTTGTGGCTCTGGTCGGTTATACCAATGCCGGCAAATCTTCTTTGTTCAACCGCATTGCCAATGCCGGTGTCTTTGCGGAAGATTTGCTCTTTGCCACTTTGGACAATACGCTGCGCAAAATCAAGCTGCCGTCGGGCAGGGAGGTCATCTTATCAGACACGGTCGGCTTTATTTCTGACCTGCCGCATGAACTGATTATGTCTTTTCGTGCCACGCTGGAAGAAGTTCTGGCTGCCGACATTATTGTCCATGTACGCGATATTGCCAATGAAAATACCGCCATTCAGCGCCACGACGTTATCTCGGTTCTCAAAAGCCTCGGGTTGAACGAGGCAGAAGACCAGAGCAACTATATTGAGCTTCTGAACAAAACAGATTTGCTGTCGCCGGAACAACAACGGAACTTAAAGCAAAACAAAAAGAAAAATACATTGCCTGTTTCTGCCTTAACCGGCGAAGGCATAGAAGCTTTTTTGAATAAAATTGATGAAATCCTGTCAGAGCAAAATAAAACCGTCAGCCTGAATATTCCGGCCGCCGACGGAGCTCTGCTGTCCTGGCTGCACCAAAACGCGCTTATCTTGAATACCAGGTTGCAGGAAGACAAACTCTGCCTGGAACTTAAAATCAATGATGCTAACCTTTCCAAGCTTCAACATAAGACCTCGTCTCCTGTCAAATTTATATAATACTTTGCTTCTCTAGCCAAACGGTTAGGTTGTCTGTGCGTGGGCAGATATTAAATCTCTCTGATAAGAGGAGATGCCAATGCGTTATATATTTTTTATGTTGCTGGCGCTTGCCGGATGCGCCACCGCCAATTCCGGAAACTATGCCGCCGGTCTCAAAGAATGGGTAGGACAAAGCGAACTCAGCCTGTATGAAGGCTGGGGCACGCCGGACAACACCCTTTACCTGACACCGGAAGAAAAAGTCGTGACTTATGCCAAAACTTTTGCCAAACCGGTTGACGGCCAGACCGATCCCTACAGCAATGAAGTTTATTATCCTGCAATCACCACCGATAACTACGGTTATCCGTCAAACGGCAGCTTCAAAACCTATTATTGCCGCACATCTTTTACCATCATCAACGGCACGGTCAGTTCCTACAGCTTTAACGGCGATGATTGTGTCAGTAGCAGGAAGAGATAACATGATACAGTTTCACCCGCTGGAGATAGAAGATTGCGCCCGCTACCGGCAGTATTATGAAAAATGTCGGGACAAAAGCGCTGACTATTCTTTTATCAATATGTGGGGCTGGAATGACAAATATCACTTTGAACTGGCCTATGACGACGACTTGTGCTGGATATGCAGCCGCGGCAAAAACCATTGTCACATGTATTCTCCGGTGGGCAACTGGCAGCAAAAAGACTGGCCGCAGCGCATCAGCCTGCTCAGCGACGGCTGTATCAAGTTTTACCGCATTCCGGAAGGGCTTGCCCGCCAATTGGAAAAAGACTACCCCGGACAAATCTTTACCAAAGAAGACCGCGGAAACTGGGAATACATTTATGATGCCGCCGAATTGACGGCACTAAGCGGCCAGAAATTCCGCAGCAAAAGAAAAGCCGCCAATCAGTTCAAAGAAATGTATGATTATGAATACCAAAACATGAGCTCCAAGGATATTGCGGAAATCTGTACTTTTCAAAATATCTGGCTGGATCAGCCGGAAAATGCAGGCGATTCCTGCCTGCAACAGGAACACAATGCCATTTGCCGCATTTTGCACAACTGGGATAAGCTCTGCCGCAATCTTTTGGGCGGAATACTGCGCGTCAACGGCGAAATCGTTGCTTATACAATTGCTGAAATTATCAGTCGGGACGAAATCATCGTTCACTTTGAGAAAGCCTTGTATAATTTTAAAGGTGCTTATGCGGCCATAAATCAATTGTTTTTAGAAAATAATCAGGGATTCCGCCTTGTGAACAGGGAGCAGGACCTGAACGACCAAGGATTGAGGCGCGTAAAGTTAAACTATAAGCCCATAAAATTTCTAAAAAAATATGATCTCATTTGTATGGAGCTTCATTAAAGACATAAATTCCGATTCTTTTATATAAAAACACTAAATATATATAACATTTTATATGTGTAGATTACCAATAATATAAAATATTGTGTTGTTTGAGTTTTTTAATTGTAATATAAATTTAGATGATGTAGTATTTATATTTGTAGAATAACAACCAAAAGTGTAAGTGATGAAAAATACGAAATTATGTAACCGTATAATTAATATCAATGAACGACGAACCAGCATGCGTTTGTGCGTGACCGAATGGGAAGCCCTGAAAGAAATCTGCAAAAAGGAAAAAACATCCAGAAACATGCTGATTGAATTTATTTCCCGATACAAAGATCCTGAATTGGGACTGAGCTATGCCACCAGATTATTTATCACTCACTATTTTCAAAGTGCGGCAACCGATACCGGACACCGTCTTGCAGGCCACGGTCGGACGGAAGAAAACCATCAAACATTGGTCTTGTCAATCAAAAATCTTTTTAATTCTTGAAAAAACAAAATATTTGCCGATATAAACCTGTGCATATTTTAGAATGTTTACTGTGAGCAGTCATAAAAAAAACTTGCCACAAACCACATAAGCATATAATCTTGCAGTTGATAAACACGCAGGGGTAGCAAAATGAATTCATTTATTGTCAGACGGCTGATACCGGTACTCGTCTTCAGCCTTGTCATAGAGGCTCTCGAGCTGCTGATATTGACTTTTCTAAAATATCAGGAACTTGATCTAAGCTTCTTCAGCATGGTAAAAACCTCCGGCGTATTGTTGCTGACCACTGCCGTATCCACATTATACCTGATGCTCCCATATGTTTTTTATCTTTTAGTCCTGCCTCCCAAATGGCAGAATTCTCCGGCAGACCGCCTTATTACCGTTACCTCGTTCGGCATTTATGTCTTTTTGACGACAGTTGAAGAAACTGTAGGCATTTTGCTGTGGAAAGATTATAATACGGCTTTGTTGTTTGAAAACCGTAATTACTGGGAATATATCTGTGAAATTTATCAGACCGTGAGCGAATCTTATCCTGTTGTTCTGATTCTGGCCGCCATTGCTGCCTTCACGTTTGTCTGCGTCCGCCTGACCAAACCTTTTCTGTTTACCGGCCTGCCGTCTCCGAAATTCGGACGCCGCCTGTTTGAGAGCTGCCTTTATGTCGTTGTCTGCGCTTTTGCCTATATGAATATTGATATTGAAAAACTTGAAGCCACGGCCAACGTTTATAATAACCGAATGGCGGAAGAGGGGACTTACAGCCTGATAAAAGTGATAGACAAACAGGAAGTCAAACCGGCAATCAACAAGATAAAAAACAAACTGGAAAGATAAATGCTCAAACAGCTCATTGCCCAAATTCAGGCACGCAGAAAATTGCGTCTGCAAAAATCCTTCAAAAAAGAACTCTTCCGCAAAAGCATCCATCTGAGCTCGTTATGGATTCCGGCTTTGATATATTTCACCCACCCCGGCTTTGCCATTATGGTATTCTCCGTGTTGTTTGTCGGCAACACAATACTGGAATACGCCAATTACAAAAGGTATCGCTGGGCCAGAAAAACTTTCGGCATTCTTGTCTTCCGGCTCTTGCGCAATAAAGAAACCAAACGTCAGACGTTTCAGGTCAGCGGCTCAATGTATGTCTTAATGGCCGCCATTGCCTGCACGCTGATGTTCTCCAAACCCGTGGCCGTCATCGCTTTGACCGTCATGCTGATTTCCGATACCTGCGCGGCTTTAGTCGGCAAAGCTTACGGAACGCGCCGATTGTACAAGCAAAAATCGCTGGAAGGAACGGCAGCCTTTTTTATGAGCGCTTTGCTGATTAATATATGTTACGAGCCGATATATCATTTTACCTACGCCGGCGTCATCGCTTGTCTGGCGGCAACTTTTGCCGAGATGTTTGAAGACCGGCTTGAAATTGACGACAACTTGTCCATTCCGGTTGTCATCGGGATTGTCCTGACTTTATTGGGCTGAGCACAACATTTCTTTTCAAACTTTTTAAGAAAGATTGATTAAAACCGGATAATAAGGTATTATATAGAGAAAAGTTCTAGAAACCAAACGGAGGAAAGCCATGAGAATGTTCACACTTTTAAGCAAAAAACGTCATTTCTGGTTATACCTCGTCACAATCGTTGCCTCGCTTGGCGGCCTGCTGGCCGGATTTGACATGGGCGTCATCTCCGGTGCCATGCTGTTTATCAATACCGAATGGGTGCTGTCACCCTTTGCACAAGGCTGGGTCGTCAGTTCGGCCATTGTCGGCGCCGTGATTGGCGCAGCGGGAAACGGCATTCTGTCTGATTTGTACGGACGAAAGAAAATCATTATCGCAACGGCGCTGATTTTTATTGCCGGTTCCGTCTTTTCGGCCGTCGCTCCGAATGTCGGCAGCCTGATTGCCGCCCGAATGCTGGTCGGCATTGCCGTCGGCATGGTTAATTTCATCGTCCCGATTTATCTGTCCGAAATTTCGCCGCAAAAAATCCGCGGCATGCTGGTTTCTTTATACCAGCTGGCCATTACCGCCGGTATCTTGTTTTCATACCTGATTAACGGAATCTATGCCGACTCTGAATATTCCTGGCGCCTGATGATGTTCTCGGGAATCTATCCGGCAATCATCCTGCTGCTCGGAATAATCGTCCTGCAAGATACGCCACGTTGGCTGATTAGCAAAAAAAGAGACAAAGAAGCCGCTGAAGTCTTCCAAAAAATCGAGCCCGAAATAGATATAAAATCCCGCATCAGGGAAATTAAAGCTACTTTGCAGTCCGAACAAAAAGGCAAAAAGAACCGTCTGCAGTTTCAAAAATGGATGTTAATGCCGATTTTTGTCGGGGTAGGGATGATGTTTGCCCAGATTTGCACCGGTATTAATACGGTCATCTACTACACGACAACCATTTTCAAAGTCGCCGGCTTTAGCGAAAACAGCGCAGCCATTTATGCCACCATCGGCGTCGGTATCGTCAACTTCCTGATGACCGGAATCGCCATTGTCTTTACTGACCGCCTCGGCCGCAAACCGTTGCTCTATGCCGGCACAATCGGCATGATGCTGAGTATGTTGACCTTGGGAATGGCATTTAATTATGCTGGTGTTTTGGGAGAAAACCTGAGATATGTCGCCACCGCGAGCGTGATGGTCTATATTGCCTGCTTTGCGTTCAGCCTGGGGCCGGTAACATGGATTATGGTGTCTGAAATTTTGCCGCTGCGTATCCGTGGACTGGCCATGAGCATATGTACGGTGTCCAATTTCTTCTTCAATTTTATAATCGTCTTGTCTTTTCCGGTTTTGCTGCAGCACATCGGTGAAGCGCATACTTTCTGGATTTATGCCGGTATCTGCCTTGTCAGCCTTTTCTTCTTCCGTTTCTTTGTACCGGAAACCAAAGGCCGCTCATTGGAAGAAATTGAAAGAAATTGGCAGCAGGGCGTTAAAGCAAAGGATTTTTAACATTATATGCTCCGACAATTTGCTAAGCAAAAATGACCTTAAATGTCATTTTTGTCTGCAAAACCAATGATGTCTTGGCGGAGAGGCAGAGATTCGAACTCTGGGTGGGATCGCTCCCACGACGGTTTTCAAGACCGCTGCATTAAACCACTCTGCCACCTCTCCGTGAAACAATTGGTTTATGGTAATAGTATTTATATTAATCCGCCCCAAAGGTCAAGCACTTTTTTACACAAATCTGATTTTTAATAATATACACTCAAAAATGCTAATTTTACCGGCAATATTAATCTTTTTTCAAACATCTTTAAGATATACTGACGATAAAGAGTAATTTTTTAGGATTTTAAGAATGCGCATATCCCAAAAGCTTTCGCTGCTGGCTGTTTTTTTTATGCTGGGAACCTCATCCTGCACGGCTTCGCTGGTTGATGAAAACCAACCGCCCGAAGAATACGTCATCTGGCTGAATGACTTAAAACAAGATATGCTCAATCGAGGCATTTCCAAGTCTACCGTCAAAAAAGTTTTTTCTGAAAATTACTATCACCCTCAGCCGGAAGCGGTAAAAATTGATCGCAAGCAGCTGGAATTTGCCCTGACATCAACGGATTACATCAACCGCATAGTCAGCAAACCGCGCGTAGACATCGGACAAAAACATTATAAAGAACTCAGGCCGCTGCTGGAAAAAATCAGTGCCAAATACGGCGTGCAACCCGAATATTTAATGGCTTTCTGGGGCGCAGAAACGAGTTACGGCACAATATTCGGCAATTTTTCCACAATTGAAGTGCTGGTCAACCTGAGCTATGACAAACGCCGTCCGGCATTTTTCCGCGAACAGCTTTATCAGGCGTTAAAAATTGTAGACACCTATAATATTGACCACACCAAAATGATTGGTTCCTGGGCCGGTGCTATGGGACATTTTCAGTTTATGCCGTCCACCTTTAACGCTTATGCCGTCGATTATAACGGCGACGGTGAAATTGACATCTGGCATTCTTTTGAAGACGCTGCGGCCTCGGCGGCCAACTACCTTTCTCAAATGGGCTGGGATAAAAATACGCCTTGGGGAATGCGGATCACGCTGCCTTGGAATTTTGACTTTGCCCAAACCGGACGGACAAACAGCAAAACTATCGCCGAATGGCAAAAGCTCGGCGTTAAAGACATTAACAAAAAAACACTCAAGTTGCCCAAAGACATAAAAGCCTCGGTCATTGTGCCGGAAGGGCGCAAAGGTAACGCTTATCTTCTGTTACCGAACTTCTTTCTGATTATGAAGTGGAATCGCTCCGAAAATTATGCCTTGGCTATTGGTACCTTGGCAGACTATTTTCAAACCGGCAAAAGCTGGAAAAAACTGGAAGAAGATTCTTCCGTTCGCCTGAAAACGGATGATATTGTAAAAATTCAGTCATTTATCAACAAACTCGGCTGGTTTTCCCTTGATGAAGACGGTCAGCTGGGCAGCAAAACGAGAGATGCCGTCAAAGAAGTGCAAAAGCGGGCAAAATTGCCGGCAGACGGTTATCCTGATGGCAAATTATTGCAAAAAATAAACAATTATAACCCCAAAATCGGCTTCGAAGCCGATGTAAACAGGAAAAAAGCCGGTCAAAAATTACACAAGTAATTTTTATCAGCTTTACGAACAACAAAAAACAAGGTAAATTAGGCCAAATATAAAACGGAACTAAGGGATACTAATGATTTTTAATAATAAAACACTATGCCGGTCAATACTTTTCTCGGCGCTTGTGCTGTTAAACGCCTGTGCAAGTCAGGATAAAAACCTGACTTTGTCACAAGATGTTGTCTTCAACACCAAAGGCAGCTCTTATAAAGTAGGAAAACCCTATAAAGTCATGGGAAAATGGTACACGCCTCAAGAAGACTTTGATTATAATGAAACCGGCATAGCCTCATGGTATGGCAAAGATTTTCACGCCAAATATACCGCCAACGGCGAAGTCTATGACATGAACAGTCTGACCGCCGCCCACAAGACTCTGCCGCTGCCTTCCATCGTACGGGTAACCAATCTGGAAAACGGACGTTCTCTGGTGTTGCGCGTTAATGACCGCGGACCTTTTGTCGGCAACCGGATTATTGATATTTCCAAACGCGGCGCCCAGCTTCTCGGCTTCCAGAATCAGGGAACGGCAAAAGTACGGGTCGAGGTGATGAAGGAAGAAAGCAAGCGTCTGAAACAGGCTTTGCTTAACAAAGAAGATATCCAAATTGCCATAAAAAACACGCCGGCACCGGCTCCGACGGCTTATACCTCTGCCGGAGATAAAATTCAGGCTATCGGCGCTGAAGCCAAATACGCCCGTGCCGTAGCCTCGGAAAAGAAAAAATACTTTGTACAAGCCGGCGCTTTCTCCAATCAGGAGATTGCTGGACGCCTGAGCCGCCGCCTGAACAGCATCGGCAATACGGTAATGTCGCCGACAACCGTGGACGGCTGGCGTTTTTACCGCGTCCGTTTAGGGCCGTACAATAATGAAAACGATGCCAAACTGGCATTGGCAAAAGTTCAGGGTTCCGGCGTTGCCGAAGCGACTATCATTAAAGATTAATAAGAAAGGTCATAAAATGTCATCCAACAGCAGATTATATATATCGACAATTCTTTTCAGCGGCATGCTCTTCAACGCCGCATCGGCTCAGGCTATTGAAACCAAAGCCAAAAACCTCATCTTGATGGATTATGAAACCGGACAGGTTTTAACCGCCAAAGACGCCCAGAGAATGATTCCTCCGGCCTCCATGAGCAAGCTGATGACGATTTATATGGTCTTTGAAAAAATAAAAGACGGCTCCTTGTCTTTGGATGACACTTTCACTGTCAGCGAAAACGCCTGGCGCAAAGGCGGTGCCGCCAGCGGCAGCTCGACAATGTTCCTCTCAATCGGCGAAAAAGTACGGGTTGAAGACCTGATTAAAGGCATGATTATCCAATCCGGCAATGACGCCTGTATTGTTGCCGCCGAAAATCTGGCCGGCAGCGAAGAAGACTTTGCGGCGGAGATGAACAAAAAAGCGCGGGCTTTGGGCTTAAATAACAGTTCCTTTGCCAACGCAACCGGCTGGCCGCATCCGGATCAGCGAATGTCCGTGGAAGATCTGGCCAAATTGGCTCGTCGCCTGATTTCCGAATTTCCGGAATACTACCATATTTTCTCCGAAAAGAATTTTATGCATAACAACATCCGTCAGGGCAACCGTAATCCCTTGTTGTATTCCATGCCCTATGCCGACGGCCTGAAAACCGGACATACCGAGGAAGCCGGCTTTGGTCTGGTGGGGTCGGCCAAAAAAGACAACCGCCGCCTGATCAGCGTTATGGCCGGCTTAAAGAGCAACAAAGAACGCTCGGAAGAAGCCGAAAAAATCATGAACTGGGGCTTTAGGGAATTTGACAATTATACCATGTTGCAGCCCGGAACAAAAGTTGCAGAACTTCCGGTCTGGTTCGGCGATGACCAAAACGTCGGCCTGCTGGTAAGAGAAAAAGTCCGCCGGACATTACAAAAAAATCAGGTAAACAAAGTCAAAATGACGGCTGTTTATGACAAACCGGTACAAGCGCCGATTAAAAAGGGCGACCAACTGGGTATTGTAAAAATTGAAATTCCGGGACAACCGGCAACCGAGATTCCTTTGGTCGCGGATAAAGATGTCGGCAAACTGGGCTTCTTTGGCAAAATTGCCGAAAACTTTCGCTATCTGTTGTTTGGAAAGAATTAATGAGGAACAAAAAAGGACTGTTCATTACTTTTGAAGGCGGTGAAGGGACCGGAAAATCCACCCAGCTCCGAATGTTGGCGGAATCTTTACGGAAAGCGGGCATTGCTACGGTCACCACCAAAGAACCGGGCGGAACGGAAGTCGGACAGGATCTGCGCCGTATTTTGGTAACCGGCGACAAAGACAAATGTGACGCCGTAGCCGAAGCCTTGTTATATTATGCCGACCGTCGTATCCATCTGACCAACAAAATCTGGCCTGCATTGGAAGACGGAAGCTGGGTCTTGAGTGACCGTTTTGCCGATTCTACCGTGGCTTATCAGTATTACGGCTACAACAAACGCATTTCCATGAAAATGTTGGACGATCTGTATAAAATGGTTGTCGGTGACTTTAAGCCGGATTTGACCATTATTCTGGACATTGATCCTCAAATCGGTCTGGCTCGTTCAATGGCAAAATCTCAAACCATGGCCGTCAAAGAAACCAGACACGAGAGCAGGGGGCTGGAATTTCATAACAATTTGCGTGCCGGATACCTTGAACTGGCCGCACGGGAACCGCAGCGCTTTGCGGTTTTGAATGCCGATAAAAGCATTGCGGAACTGCATGAAGACATAAAAGAACTTGTAAGTGAAAGATTTAAGGTCAACCTATGTCAGAAATAGAAGAAGCATATATCACGCCTAAAAACAATGCTTATCTGCTTGGCCATGAAGAAGCCGAAAAATTTCTGCTTGACGCCTGGAAAAACAATTCCCTGCACAATTCCTGGCTTTTTTCCGGCATAGAGGGAATTGGCAAAGCCACGCTTGCCTACAAGTTCGCCCGTTTTCTGCTGAGTGCAAACCCTGCGCAAAAAGAGCAATATGCTTCTTTGGACACCTTGCCGGACACACCGGTTTTCAAGCTTGTTGCCAACAATTCTCATCCTGACCTGAAAATTATTGAAAGAGATTATACCGACACCGATCGCAAAAAAATACTAAAAGCCATAAAAGACGGCGAACAATTGTCGGAAGAAGAACTTCAGGGCTTAAAACGTTCGGCCTTTATCAGGGTGGATGACGTCCGTACCATTAACGAATTCTTGTCCAAACGCTCGTCTCAGGACGGCTGGCGGGTCGTAATTGTTGACAGCATTGACGACATGAACGCCTCCAGTGCCAACGCTATTTTAAAGATTTTGGAAGAACCGCCATACAAAACCGTTCTGATGCTCATCAGCCATAACCCGAACCGGCTGTTGCCGACCATAAAATCGCGCTGCGCCAAATTGAATCTGAAACCGCTGAAAGACGCCGAACTGGCCTCGCTGCTGCGCCGGTATCGTCCGGAAATAAAAGAAAATGAAATCAAAGAACTCGTTGCAATCTGCTCGGGCAGCATCGGCAAGGCACTGAATTATGCCGACAACGGCGCGTTGGAACGCTTTCATGAACTGGAAAAACTCGTTTCGTCCGGCAGCGCGTTTAAACTTTCGGAACTGCTGGCCTTTTGCGATAAAGCCGTGGCAAACGAAGACAGCTATGAACTGACCAAAAGTCTGATACTCAAAATTATCCGCCAGTTGATGAAGCAAACGGGCAAGATTGAAGAAATTTCAGAGAGTTGGGACGAAACCTTAAAAATATTCAACGAAACCGAGGGTCTGAACCTTGATAAAAAACAGGCGCTCATTACTATTATCAGCAACTTGTGTAAGAGGATATAAAATGTTAATCGACAGTCACTGTCACTTGGATTTTAACGATTTTGAAGAAGACTTTGAAGACATATTGGCTCGTGCCCGCGAAAACGGCGTAACGGCCATGTTGAATGCCGGCAACAATATCGGCGAACTGGACAACCAGTTGAAAATTTCTGAAAAATATCCTTTTATCTACACGGCTGTCGGTGTTCATCCGCACAATGCCGCCGAATATCCCGATGTCAAAGCCGAAGATTTTATTGAAAAATCGGCCCACAAAAAAATTGTCGGTATAGGTGAATGCGGTTTGGATTATTACTACGACTACTCTCCCAAAGACGTTCAGCAAAAAGTCTTTATTGAACAGATAAAAGCCTCACAACAGACCGGACTGCCGCTGATTATTCATACCAGAGACGCTGACGATGACACAATCTCCATTTTGGGCGACTACTACAGGAAAACGCCTTTTACCGGAGAAATCCATTGCTTCTCGACATCTAAAAAACTGGCCGATTTTGCACTTTCTATAGGATTTTATATTTCCGCTTCGGGAATCATTACGTTCAACCGCTCGGCCGAACTGCGGGAAATTTTCAGGGAAATTCCGCTGGATCGCCTGCTTGTGGAAACAGATTCTCCTTTTCTTGCGCCCATTCCGCTGCGCGGCCGCCGCAATGAACCGTCTTTTGTCATTCATACCGCAGAAAAGCTGGCACAGCTGAAAGATATTTCTTTTGAAAAACTGGCGCAGATAACCTCGGACAATTTCTACCGCCTTTTCCGCAAGGCCAGTGATAAAGGGAGATACGAGTATTAACATGCGCAAGATTATCTTTTTGGGTAGCGGCGCTGCACCTGGAGTTCCGTCTTTATGCTGTGGCTTTGGCGATTGTGACCCGCACAATCCCAAAAACATCCGCACCCGCACATCAACTTATCTGGAATATGACGGCGTCCGCTTGTTGATTGACACCTCTCCCGATTTAAGGCTCCAGCTGATACAAAACAATATTCGCAGTCTTGACGGCGTATTGTATACCCACGTGCATGCCGACCACCTGCACGGCATAGACGAACTGCGGGAGATCAACCGCATCACCGGAAAAAGCCTGAACTACTATGCTACGGAATTCAGCAATACGCATATTGAAGAGCGCTTTTCTTACCTGATTGCCCAAAAGCAGAAAAGTTGCGACGTCATACGCCGTCCCAGCCTGATTTCCAACCTGATAACGGTCAATCAGCCGTTTTTTATCAAAGGCCTGAAAATCACGCCGCTAAAGCTTCTCGGCCATAATATTGAAAGTGTGGGCTATGCCTTTAACGACGGCGAACTTGTATACATTGCAGACTTCAAAACCCTTGACGACAGCGTGTTTGATATGATAAAAAGAAAACCTGCTTTGTTGGTAATGCCGTTAACAACGCCTTACGGCCAGCAGTTTCACGCCGGACTGGACGAAGTAACCGCTTACATTGAACAAATAAAGCCGGAAAAAGCCGTTCTCAACCATATGGCATCAGAATGCGATTACGAAGCCGTCAGGGCATCAACACCGGAAAATACAGAACCGGCTTATGACAATCTGAGTATAGAATTTTAGAAGAAAGGGTGAATCAAACATGTTATGCATCTATCATATTGCTGACCACGACGGAAAAGGCTCTGCCGGCATTGTCCGCAGCAAATATCCCAATGCCGAATTCTGCGGTTTCAATCATGACATGGAAATCCCCTATGATAAGATAAAAGCGCATGACGATATCGTTATCTGCGATATTGCTCTGCCTGTTGAATACATGTTTGAACTCAACAAGACCAAAAATCTGACATGGATTGATCACCATATTTCAGTCATCAAGGAATATGAACAGCTGATGGCCGACGGCAAACATACCGCCATAAAAGGCCTGCGCCGCGTCGGAACAGCCGCGATGGTGCTGACTTGGGAATATTTTTATCCAGATCAGCCGGTGCCGGAAGGCATCAGGCTTCTCGGGCTGAATGATCTTTTTGACTTGAAAGACCCGCGCGTCCGCCCGTTTGAATACGCAATCCAGTCACTGGGCGTCAATCGTCCGACCGACAAAATCTGGCAGCAGCTGATAAATAATGAAGTTGATATAAATGAAATGGTCAAAAAAGGCGAGGGCATCCTATCTTGGATTAAAATCCGCAACTACCGTCTGGTACGCACGCTGGCTTTTGAAAGCAGCTACATGGGATACCGCTGTATCTGCGCCAATATGCCGCAAGGTTACTCTGAGTTTTTTGATTCCCTTGACAACCTCGATGATTATGATGTCATGATTAACTTTTATATGGATAAAAAGAACAACTGGAAAATGACATTTTATTCCGAAAAAGATATTGATGTCTCCAAGATTGCCGAAAGTTTTGGCGGCGGCGGACATTTCCATGCCGCGGGAGCCTCCAGCCTGCGCAAACTTCCCGAGTTTTTGGCTTCCGGCATAAAGAAATAGTTTTAATTGAAAACCCGCTTTTTCTCCTTATATATGATTTAACCGTCATATTAAGGAGAAAATTTTATGCATTTTGAATATTATATGCCCACGCGCCTGATTTTTGGCCGTGGCCGCTTAAAAGAACTCTCTCATTATCCTTTCCCCGGCAGCAAGGCCTTAATCCTGATTACGCAGGGGCAGTCCATGCGCAACCTCGGATACCTTGGAGCTATTCTGAAAATATTGGAAGAAACAGGCATTGAAACAGCCGTCTATGACAGGGTGCCGCCCAATCCGTCAGACGCTCAGGTTATGGAAGCGGCAGAATTTGCCCGCAATGAAAAATGCGATATGCTGATCGGCCTCGGCGGCGGCAGCGCAATAGACACGGCCAAAGCAGCTGCCATTATGGTCAATAATCCGGGAACTTATTGGGATTATGCCAAATTCGGCAAAGAAATAATGGAAAAAGTGCTGCCGGTAATTGCCATCCCGACAACGGCCGGAACCGGAACGGAAACCAATCAATGGTGCGTTATCTCCAATCACGAAACCAAAGAAAAAATCGCTTTCGGCAGTCCGTTGTCTTTTCCCGTTCTTGCTGTCGTCGACCCTGAACTCATGTTATCCGTACCGCCGCACTTAACCGCCTATCAGGGCATGGAAGCCTTTTTTCGTGCCGCAGAAGGCTATATGGCCAATGTTGCCAAACCAATAAGCGACTTATATGCTCTTGATACCATCAGAAGAATCTCACACTTTCTGCCGATAGCCGTTGCCGACGGCACCAATTTGCAAGCCAGAGAAGAGATGTCCATCGCCGCCACACAGGCCGGCATTATTGCGGCGTTATCCGAATGTGCGGCAGAATATTCCATTGATCACGCGCTCTCTGCTTATTATCCGCAATTGCCGCACGGAGCCGGCATGGTTGCCATGGCAATCCCTTATTTCAGCTTTTTATTGGAAAAAGAACGCAAAAAAGTAGAAGTCCGCTATGCTGATATGGCTCACGTCATGGGCTGGCCGGGAGAACAGCCGGAAGAGTTCGTTGATGCCTTAAAACTGCTTATCCGCGAAATCGGCATGAGTGATTTGCACCTTTCAAACTGGGGAATCACCCAACAGGAAGTCGATCTTCTCTCTGCCAATTCTTTTGCCGCCATGAGCTTTTTGTACAATACGGACTCGGAACAGCCTCTGCAAAACAATGCCGCCTGCGTTATCCGCAGCACGGTCAATTAAGCGCCTGTCAGGCATAATCGGGGAAAGCCGGAAAGGCTTTCCTTTTTTATTATTTTTCCCGCTCATAACCTGATTTTTTTACTTGAGGTATTTCGATTCCCGTAGTAAAATCCGGACAAATGATTAACAACAATTTGCAGCCTTGCTCCGGCGCAAAAGATGAAAGTGTTGAAAATGAGAAGAAGAGAGAATGACCGGATTGAACTGACCGGATTTCCAAAATATCTGCATAAGTTTGTAATGTTCATAACCTTTCCGTTCCGCAAACCGGCAATCGTTATTCCGTTGCTGATTTTGGCATACCTCATTCCGACCTTTATCGGCGCCAAACCGGCCGAAGTCCACTTGTGGTATTATCACAAAATTACGGGATTGTTCAGCTCGGTTAAAGACAAAGTGCAGGATACCGGCAAAAACATCATTCCCGATGCCGTAAAAGATCTGGGCAAACAAACGATTGACACTTTCCGCGGCCGCGAAGACAATGCCGATAAAGTCGTAAACCTGCCGGAAAACAATCCGCAGGCCATTCGTCGTCAAATGTTTGAAAAAGCAAAAAACAATGAACCGGCCGCCCTTGACATCATGCAACAGCCGGATGACATCCGCATTGCACAGGTCGTCTCGCAGGAAGACGTTTCCGCTGCGGCTGACCCCAAACCCGTGACGCAACCGGTCTTGACGGAAGATACTAAAGAAAAGGCTCAAAAAAAGCTGGATTTGATTTATCTTGTCACGCCGCAGGAATTCAACGGAGAAGCCCGTGTCCGCAATGCCAATGAAATCATCATTGACGGCAATACCATCTTTTTATTTGGCATTTATGTCGACCCGACCTCAGCCAAAGGTCTTGAAGCCAAAACCTATCTGCAAAAACTCATTGAAGGAAGCACCGTCAAATGCATTGCCGAAGCCTATACCAAACAAGGCTATGCCACGGCTTTGTGCTTTGCCAACGGCAAAAACCTCAATCACGAGATGGTTGACAGCGGTTATTCCAAAAACGTAGCTTTGGAAAGATAACGCCATGTGGCAGCCGGTTTTCATGGTCAGCGGCTTTTTCATGAGCATTATGGGGCTGGCTATGTTGATTCCCGCCGCCCTTGACATCTATGATACCGGCAGCAACTGGTCATATTTTCTCAATTCGTCAATAATTTCGCTTTTTCTCGGCGTTTCCTTGTTTTTGGCCAATCATACGGAAATCAAAAAACTCAGCCTGCAACAGGGCTATCTTTTGACGGCCGGCAGCTGGATTTGTGTTATTGTTATCTCTGCCTTTCCTTTTGTGCAAACCGGCGTTTCTCATACTTTTGCCGATGCCTTGTTTGAATCTGCTTCCGGACTGACCGGAACCGGCGCCACAATTTTTGCCAATCTGGAAAAGCTTCCGCGTTCCGTCTTATTATGGCGCTCACTGCTTTGCGGGCTGGGCGGCGTAGGAATTGTGGTTTTTGCCATTGCCATGCTGCCGTTCTTAGGCATTGGCGGTATGCAGATTTTCCAGCATGAAAGTTCGGACTTTAATGACAAGCTGATGCCCAAACTCAGCTATCTGGCCAAAAGAATTATTTTTATCTATGCTCTCTTGCTCCTTTGCTGTTTTTTATCGTTAAGATTCTTCGGCATGAACTGGTTTGATGCCTTAAATCACGCACTGAGCACCGTTTCAACCTGCGGATTTTCCACCAAAGACAGCTCTATAGCTTTTTATGACAGTGCCACCATAGATGCCGTCATTACCATATTCATGTTTTTAGGATCATTGCCGCTGACTTACTATTACGTTGTTATCATCAACAAAAACATCCATTCTTTGCGGGCGGCACAGGTTGCATTTTTCTTCAAATTGCTGGCATTTTACATTCTGGTAACCACGCTGTGGCTCTGGCTGTCGGATTACTATCCTGACTTTTGGACGGCGCTGCGCTTCGCTTCGTTTAATGTTGTGTCCGTAACCTCCACCACCGGCTATGCCTCAACCGACTATCTGCTTTGGGGTAACTTCAGCAGCGTTATTTTCCTGATATTCGCTTTAACCGGCGGCTGCACCGGCTCAACCACCGGTTCCATCAAAATCTTTCGCTGGCAGGTTGTGATTGCCTTTGTAAAAAAACACCTGATTTCAGCCGTCGAACCCAATCGCGTCGTTCCGGTCAAAATCGGCACGTTAACCAGCGACAGCAAAGTCGTTGCTTCGGTTTTTGTTTTTCTTTCGGCATATTTTTTCAGCATAATCATCCTGACCTGCCTTTTGGCTCTTGACGGCCTTGACTTTACCACGGCATTCAGTGCTGTTATCGCCTGCATTACCAATACCGGCCCCGGAATTGGTAATATCGTTGGTCCGGCCGGTAACTATAGTTCATTAAGTGAATACTGCAAATATATTCTTTCTTTCGCCATGCTGCTCGGCCGGCTGGAAATCATGACAATTCTGGTCATCATGACCCGTAATTTCTGGAAACAATAAAAATTGACAAAAAACAAAAATAATGATAATTACTAATCTGAAAAATGATTATTAATTTAAAATTCTATTATTATGAACCCGAAAGAAAACAAAGTATTATCCGAGTATTTCAAAAAAATTGAAAAAGCGGAACAGGTTGTCTTACAGTCCAACGATACCGAGGCTATTTTGTATTTTATTGAAAATGCGTTAATCAGCGATAAAAGTATTGACTATCTTTTTCATTTTGCCAACAAGAAATATAAAATGCTCTTTCTGGACAGACGGAGTAATTTTACGCCAGCTCAGCAGATTTCAATTTGCAAGTTTGGCACCACTGAAATGATAAATCAACTCATAAACAAGCTTCATTTCCGTGAAACCATAATGTCAAACGTTGAAAACCTGATACCAGCAGCTGAAAGAATCCTTTTGGGACCGACCAAACAAGCTGTCCTATATGACTATCTCATAACTTTCGGCATCAGTTTGAATCCTGAAAATCTGTTACAGTTTTTTCAGACTTCTAAAAATGAAGTCATTGAAGAATACTTTAAAAGACATGAAGTTATTCCGATAAATGCCGCAAGATTTGAAGAATTAAATCAAAGAGGGCTGGGAGATTTGCTTATTGAATACTGGCACAACTGCAAACTTGACAAAGAAACATATATGGCTGTTTTTGAGAGCGATTTGGAAAAACTGAAAACAAAAATCATCCAAGATCCTGCAGAAACCCGAAAATTTGACGCCGACTTTGTCAAAAAATACGGTTACGAGGGACTGATGAAATATCCGTTTTCCGGACTGACAAAAGAGGCTCAAAAAATTTTGTATGAACAAGATAAAGACCTATTTTGGAACTATTGCATAAAATACAAAATTCATATGTTGGGCGAATATCAGGAAGAACTGAGAACAGACAAAAACCGCGAAAAACTTTGGCTGGAATTGCTCAAAACCGGATTTATTGAAGACGATGTCTTGAAAAAAGTTATATTGCAAGAACCGCAGCAACTGCCTCTTTACATCGAGCATAATACTAACCAACATTGGACAGCCGCTTGCATGATAATTTCTTGTGCACCGGCACCACTGGCAAAAATAATGGGAAAGAAAGCAAAACACCACCCAAGCTGTCGAGAAGCTTATGAAAAACGCTTCAACTGGTTTCAAAGAACTTTCGGATAATACAAAAATCCCCCGACCTTACACAGGTCAGGGGATTTTGTGTCTTAAACCTAAGACTATTCTGCCAGCGATTCTGCCTGAATATCCAGTTTGGGCTCCGGTGCTTCAAGTTCAATCAGCTGGTCTTCGTCAATCATGCCGTTTTCCTCAATCTCATCACTGGTAACCAGCGGAATTTCCTCAGCCATATCCTTTTCTTCATGAATCTCCGTATCTTCCAGTTCTTCAGACGAAATCGGCTTGGCATTTTTTAACAATTCCGGCAGCATGGCCTCATGTTCCGGTGTCAGGACAATGCCTTCTTCACCGCCGTTTTTCATATTGTCTGCCTCAGAAAGCGCCTCGTCTTCACCGCCTTTTTTAATGACAATAAAATCACTCGGCAATTCCTCAGCCGGCGCGGCTGCCGGTTTTGCTTCATATTTCGGAGCCTCGGCCGTCCCGTTGCTGTTAATTTTAATCAATGCTTTGGGCGCATCTTCATCCGGCAGCAAATCAGGCTCGGCAACCTTGTCTTTACTGTCGGCAACAGGCTGTTCCTTGGCGTTTTTGGCTTTTTGAAATTCCGCAATGGCTTTTTCGGCTTCTTCTTCAATGCTCAACTGAGTTTCATCGGCGACAGCCGGATTCTCTACAGCGCTTCCGCCGTCAATCACCTTTTCTTCCGCAGCTTTTTGAGCTGCAGCTTCCGCTTCGGCCACGGTTTCTTTACGAGGACGGGGCAGGGAAGGCTCTTTGTCATCTTCGGCCTTTTGAACAATGCTGTTGCGTATTTTCAGCTCTTCTTCCGTCAAAAGCTTAGACTTGTCAACGTCCGTATTCAGACATTTAAGAAGCCATACGTCATAAATCGGATGAGCCACGGCATTAAGCGCCGGAGAAGAAGACATCATCCATCCGCGAAAAATATTAACCGGATTCTCCGTCTGATAATTGTCCACCACGTCAACATAGGCAAAATTCTCCGGCGTTTCTTCCGGAGATCTGGTCTTGCAGGAACGGACAACAATCGAAAAAGTCCCGTATTCAGCCTGACCGTTAACCGGCACCTCCACAAGAGATACCTTGCCGGTAATCTTGTCCATTGCCTGCAATTGCGCCGTATTCATGGCAATTTCGCGCGCAGCAGCACTCCCTGCAAAAAAAGCAGAGCAGAGCGCCGTCACACACAAAAGTCTATTTATTCTCACTGCTGCCATTATCGGTCACCATAAAAATAATTTCACCGACCATATCTTCCAAAGTCTTAAAGTCTTTAGTATTTTTAATCATATCGCCGTCTTTCAGGAAAACATTTTCTTTCCCCGGCTCGATTTTAATAAACTTGTCACCGACCAAACCATCGCCGACAATAACAGCCGTACTGTCAACCGGCAGTTCGATATTGGAAGCCAGACTCATCTTGACATCGGCGGAATAATCCTCGTTATCCAAAGTCTGTCCGATAACCGTACCAACCTTAATACCGTTGATTCGCACGTCAGACCCCACGTTCAAACCGCCGACCTTCAAAAACTTCGCCGTAACCGTGTATCCTTTAACCACTTGCAAATCCGAAACATTATAAGCAAAATACAGGAAGAACGCGGCCACCAGAACCACGACAATACCCATGATTGTTTCTACAGGCTTCTTATTCATAAACTCCAACTCCTTAAATTACACAATTATTTATTTTTATTACGATTAGCTTTGCCGATACTGACGATTCTGTCGAGCAGTTCTTCAATCACCATGGCATCCTGCGTATAAGAGAACTCACCGCCGGCCGGAATAAAATCCTCGGATCCGCCTGCTTCAATCTCAATATACTTCGGCCCCATCAGCCCCGAACTGACGATTGAAGCGCTGCTGTCATCGGGAATGTTAATTCCGTCTTTAATCTCCAAAGTCAATATGGCTTTAAAATTGTCATCCAGCTTGGCATCAACCACACGCCCGACGGTCATTCCGGCCAGCCGCACCAAATCGCCGACCAAAAGGCCGTCTGTACGATTATAGCGCGCCATTACGGAATAATATTTTCCGCCTTCGGCATGCTCGATATTTCTGCGTCCGGCCACAAACAACGCCCCGACGGCAATCAAAAACAAGGCCACCCACAATCCGGTTTTCAGGGAACGGGCTTCTTCTTTGGAATAAACTTCTTCAGACATTTCAACTCCGATAAAATATTTTTTTCATTTTGCATATATAAATAAAGTAAAATAACGTTTTTGTCACCAACCTTTTTGAAAAAATGAAAAAAGTTGTTAAAATTTAAAATTAACTTGCTAATATAAAGAAGACACAACAAACAAAGCCGGATAAAAAACAATGATTACAGTCAAAAACCTGTGCAAAGATTTTAACAACATAAAA
Source organism: uncultured Pseudomonadota bacterium (assembly GCA_902495305.1). Classification (GTDB taxonomy): domain Bacteria; phylum Pseudomonadota; class Alphaproteobacteria; order RF32; family CAG-239; genus MGBC133411. The sequence goes on from CABUWG010000003.1 coordinate 39,380, forward strand.
GCGCTGAATAATATCAACTTTACCGTCAGGCGCGGAGAAATCGTGGCGCTTCTGGGACCGAACGGCGCCGGAAAATCAACACTGATGCGCCTGCTTTCTGGTTACATCGACCCCACGGCCGGAGAAATCGAGATTTTCAAGCAAAAGTATGACAGCAACCGCCGACAAATTCTTTCCGAACTCGGCTATGTGCCGGAAAGCGCTCCGTTGTATAGTGAAATGACCGTCTTTGAATTTTTAAAATTCATGGCGGCTGCCCGCGGCCTTTCATCAGCAGAAACCGGCAAAAGAATTGCCGAACTCACACGGCAGTTTGAACTGGACAATGTTCTGACCCAAAAATGCGAAACCTTGTCCAAAGGCTTCAAACGGCGGGTTGCCGTTGCCGGCACATTAACGTCGTCCCCGCGTATCCTGATTTTAGACGAACCGACCGAAGGCCTTGACCCCAACCAGAAATTTGTACTCAGACAATTTCTGAAAGACTACGCCCGTAAAAACATCGTCATCATCTCCACCCATATTATGGAAGAGGTGACCGCTTTGGCTTCCCGAGTGCTTCTGCTCAACCGCGGCAAACTGGTAAAAGACACAACCGCCACCCTCCTGAGTGAATTAAGCCCCGATAACAGTCTGGAAACAGCCTTCCGCCGCATTACCCAACAAAAACAATAAATCCGGAGAATAAAATGCTCAAACAAATCGCCCTGATTTTTCAAAAAGAATTCTGCTCGTTTTTCCGCACCCGTCTGGCCTATTTTGTTCTGGGAATTTATCTTTTCTTGAGCATGTTTTGCACATTTTATCTCGGACTGTATTTTGACATCTTAAATGCCAACCTGTTTTCGTTTTTTTACTTTCAGGTAAACATTCTGATGCTGCTCGTTCCGGCTCTGACCATGCGGCTGTGGGCAGATGAATACAAAACCGGCAGCATAGAACTGCTCCTGACCCAGCCTTTGTCTTACACCGCTGTCGTTATCGGCAAATTTCTCGCCGCCTGGGGATTATGCCTGCTGATGCTGGTCTGTACCTTTCCGCTCTGGCTCTACACCGCAGTCAGCCTTCCGGCCGACAACCTGAACATTGCCGCTTCTTACTTTGGCTGTTTCTTAATCAGCGGCAGCATGTGCGCCGTCGGCTGCATGGTGTCCGCCTTCAACAAAAGCCCGATTGTTGCCTACCTGAGCAGTGTTTTATTGCTCACGTTATTGATTATCGTAAACTATAATTTTATTTTCAACGGCCTGAATTTGTCCGGCAGCCTGACTATCCGCTTTACCCAGTCGCTCAACTTTTTCTATCATCAGAGCACGTTGCTGAACGGACAGCTCGGACTGGACAATATAATATATTATGCAACCATCACGGTCTTGACGCTTTGGCTCAACCGGATAACCATTGAATACAAACGCAGTTAGGAGCCTGAAAATGCAAAAATCAACGGTTCAAAAAATCAAAAACAGCATAATCATCAGCCTTTTTGCCTTATTGCTTTTGGCTTCATTTATTCTGATAAACACAACCTCAGGCGCTTTATTCTCCGGCAGCCGCGCCGATTTGACCTCTGACCGCCTGAACACCCTGAGCCCGCGCTCGGAAGAGATTATTGCCGGCATCAACAAACCGGTATATATCAAACTATACCTGTCTTCGCAAATCTCCCGCCAAAACCCTATCCTCGCTCAATACGCCCAAAACGTCATCCGGCTGCTCGGCCGTTATCAGGACAAATCCAACCACCTGATAAAAATGGAAATACTTGATCCCGAGCCCTATAGCAATGTCGAAAACGAGGCTAAAACCGCCGGACTGGTTCCTTTGCCGGACAGCGGAAACGAAAAACTCTACTTCGGCGCTGTTTTTAGTGATGACAAAGGGCGTTCTTATACCATACCGCAGTTTTCACCGCAACGGCTTAACTATCTGGAAAATGACCTCAGCCGTGCTGTGTCGAACATTCTCATGCCCAAACGCAAAGTCATCGGAATAGCCTCGGATCTTCCGCTCGTCAACCCCGGATTTATGAACGCCGAAAAAGCCAAAAACTGGACTTTTGTAAACCTTTTGGCCAAAGACTATACCATAGCGCCAATATCCACGACAACTGCAGAAATTCCGAATGTCAATGTTTTGATGGTTGTAGCAACCGGAAAACTCCCGTCTTTGTTTATCTATGCCCTTGACCAATACATTCTGCGCGGCGGGCGCCTGCTGTTGATTATTGATCCGGCCTCAGAAATCAAAAAACGCCTTTACCCCGGCATTCCGGATGAAAACCTGAACCTGAATGCGCTCCTTGACAATCTGGGCATTCACTATGTGCCGGATCAGGTTCTGGGTGACCGCGAACAGGCCGTAGAAGCCTTTTTTGCCGCAACCGAAAACGCCGACGCCCGAAACCATATCTATTATCCGTGGATAAAGATAAAAGCGCCGCATCTAAACCCGCAATCGCCGCTGACTGCCGGTCTGAACAGCATTTTCTTAAAAAGCCCCGGAGCCTTTACCCTAAAAGATGAAGACGGACACACAACCGAAAGTCTGCTGGCCACCTCGGAAAACACCATGCTGACGGCGGCCAATCTGGTCAAATTCGCTCCCAAAGCCGATGTCCTGCGTTATATGGATGCCAAACAACAGGTTTATTCCGCGGCAGCTTTGTCCCAAGGCACATACCATACCGTCTTTGCCAAAAATCCTTTGGGAAACAGTGCTTATGCCAAACAGATTCTGCCGTTTTTAACCACTTCTGTCGCACCGGCACAAATCATTGCCGTTTCCGATTCTGATATTTTGGATGTCAAAAACTGGACAGCGGACGAGAATACAAATGATTTTGCCGAAGACGATTACAACCTGACACCGTCCGACAATAACTTTGACTTTATTCAAAGAGCCGTTGACTTTCTGAGCGGAAACCCCGGTGCCATGAATGTTGCTGCCAAAAAATACGGCGGCAGCCGCCAAACGCTGGCCGATGTCTTTTATCAGGACGGCCTGAAAACCCGTGAAGCCGCCTACAAAGAAGTCAATAACCGGCTGGAAGAGAACCAACGCAAATTAGACACAATTAACATCATGCTGGAGAGCAATTCCGCTTTCGGTACGGCGCAGACGCTCGGCGAAATCGACGCTCTTAAAAATCAAATCCTGCAGGAGAAGAACGAGCTCCGCCGCATAGAATATCAGATAAAGTCAGAAGTCACGCACCGTGAACACATGGTTGCCCTGATAAATACCGTGATTGTACCGTTAGTGCTCCTGCTGCTTATCGCCGCAGTTCACTTATGGCTGTCACATCGCAACAACCGTCAGGCAGGGAGATTAATCAATGAATAAACGCCTTTTGTTAAAAGCTTTTTTACTGTTTGTCATATCCGGCCTGTTCGCCGCCTTTTCCTTTTTGTGGCTCAACAGCCGCCAGCCGGCTTCACGATTGGGGCAATTAGTCTTTGCCAATGCCATAAATTATGAAAAAAGCGTTGATAAAATCACAATCTCAACCACCAAAGAAACCTTTGATCTGGTTTTGGCCAACAACTACTGGCGCGTCAACGGGGCAGAGGGCTACTATGCCGGCCTGATGCTGGTAAATGACCTGCTTTCTGCCATGATGCAGTCCGTTTATTACAGCAAACAGCCTGCCTCGCCGGAACTTTTAAAACAATACGGCTTGGAATTGAAAAGCGCCGGTGACAAAACAACCAATATCGCCTCCGTCAAAATTTATTCCCAAAACGTTCTATTAAATGAAATCAACCTCGGCCTGCGGAGCGAAAACGGACTTTATACTTATGCCCATATCCCCGGATCAAACGAAATATGGCTGATTTCCGGCAGTTTTACATTACCGCAGTACCGTTACTCCTGGTATCAGCAGCCATTGTTCTCTTACCCCGAATCAGCCGTAAAAACCGTTGCCTCTCTGAAAAACGGCAACAAGTCGTTGCTCATGCGGCTGAACAATAAACAGGACTTTGTTGACAAAGACCTGAAAAACGTCAGCATTCCGGCATTTTTTGATGAACTCAAATACGTGATTTTTGAAGACGTCAAACCCGTTAAAGACTTTGACTTCAGCCAATATCCGCAATCAAGAAAAATCCGGCTCGGCACCTTTTCCGGCCTGACGAACGAACTCATGATTTATACAAACGGCCAAAAATACTGGCTGACAACAAAATTATCTGCGGCAAACCTTACAACCGGCAAATTTAAGGATTATATAGCAAGCTATGAACTCCTCACTGCCGGCTGGATATTCGAGCTTCCGTCCGCCGGTGGGGAAATCTTGTATACCACCGAGTTTTAGAAGGCTTTTATGCAGACAGATAATGCAAGATGTGACTTTTTATTAAATATTTCAACCAATGCCTTGCTGGCAACAGACATCACCGGCCGGATTATTTATATGAACCGGGCTGCCGGCTATTTTCTGGCCTCCGAAGCCCTCGGCAGCAATCTGGCCGTATGGTCAGAAAATTGTGCACCGCAAATTCTGGCCAAAATCACCAATGCCGTCCGCTTGCAACAGCCCCAGTCCCTGCAGCTTTCTCTCCGCAGCAGGTGCTGCAATCTTTATTTTTACGGACACCAGCCCAATTGTTTTATCTGCATTGAAGATATTACCGAACGCAAACAACTGGCCGCCAGTCTGGATAAAACCGCACAAAGGCTGGAATTTGCGGAAAGAACGGCACATATCGGCTATTGGGAACTGGACTTTGAACACAAAAAAATCTATTGGTCCGGTGAAATGTTCCGTATCTTCGGCGCCTCGGCATCAGATACCTCACCCAAAAAGAACCTCATTCGGGAGCAAATGCTCAAAGAAGACCTGCCGGTTTATAAAGAAAAATTGCGCGAACTGATTCGCAACGGCAAACAGGTTGAAGGACAAATCCGTATCAGAAAACAAACCGGCGGATTGAGATATTGCTTCTTCAAAGCCGGAATCATTGACGACGACGGACATCGCAAAATCGCCGGCACGTTTCAGGACCTGACACCGCTCATCAAAACCCAGACCGCCTTGGAAAAAGCCAAAGAACTGGCCGAAAACATGAACCGTGACAAATCTTTGTTTTTGGCACAGGCCAGCCATGATTTGCGCCAACCCATGCAGGCTCTGGGCATGTTTATCAGCGCTCTGGCCGAGGAAAAACTGACTGATTATCAAAAAATGCTGTTGGATAAAATCGAAGCTTCGGCTGATAACCTCAAATCATTGCTCGATAATCTGCTTGATTTGTCCAAACTCGAAGCCAATACCGGCATTGGCGATTTTTCAGAATTCAACATCGCGCTGCTGCTAAAAAAAATTGCCGGAGAATATCAGGAAATCTGCCGGCAGAAAAAAATCATCTTTCGTTTTTTTTCACACAATGCCGTTGTCTTCAGCGACCAGCTGATTTTGGAACGCCTTATACGAAACCTGTTGAGCAATGCTGTCAAATATACCAAAAGCAAAATCATTCTTGGCTGCAAATGGCATAAAAACTACCTGCGCGTCATGATTATTGACGACGGCACCGGCATTCATCCGGACGAACAAGAGCAAATTTTTGACGAATTTTATCAAAGCCGGCATATCGCAAACAACCGCAGCCGCGGCTCCGGACTTGGCTTGGCAATTGTCAGGAAATCGGCAGAAATTTTAGGTATTCATGTAAAACTAAAGTCAATACCGGAGCAGGGCAGCTGCTTTTGGTTTGACATTCCTGTTCTGCATCGCCTCCCAAAAATCAAACAAAAACAACAAAATTGACAAAATAACGCTTGTATAAGACATAAAATTGTGATATTATAAAAATGCAAAAATATTATTGTTAAATTAAAAAAATAAAGTTATGAATATTCAAGAAAAAAGAGCAAAATTAGCAGAAATTCGTAAAGAACTTGCATACGGCGTTTCTCCTGCCGGTTATGTAAAAAACATAGGTTCAGTATTCTTTAGCTGCTATGGCAGTGCCTGCGTCCTGAGAGACGTCGTATATTATGGCTCGATCAGGCACGAATTGGAATTTGAAGTATTGGCAATGGAGAGTTCCTACTTTGTGGGCTCTAAGGAGCACGCCGAAGCTTTAAAAGCTGCATTCGGCGGCAAAGCCTACGAAACGGAATATTGCCATCTGGCTTTCAATCCCCGAAACCTGTGGGCTTGGGAAGGTCCTCTCCGCAATAAACAGCTTAACAGAGAAGCTGCTCCTCTGGACTACGAAGAGGTCATTGCCGCTTTATTCTAAAACACCAAAAGAGTGCGAAGCTTTATGCTTCCGCTCTTTTTTGTTTATAAATAAAGAAGATTACCGGACAATGCAATTTTTAGACAAAATAATGCTTGTATAAGACATAAAATTATGATATAAAGGAAGTGTATTTCAAATTAGTATTTTTTATTATTAATCAAAGAGGGAACGGGACGTGTAAAAGGGCACACCCTCTATAAACAAACCCAGAAAAACCATGGCAAAGACAGAAGCATGCTCTCAAGACGTAAAAGCGGAAATTAATGCATTACAAGCCTACCGCTCCGGTTGGGCAAACGAAATTCGAGAAGGCTGGAAGTTCGGAACAAAAGAAGCAAAAGACATTTTGTTTCAGCTCTACGAAATTTCCGGTTCAATAATCCTCGCATTACAAGCGGTTAAAGCCGGTCACTATCGTGACAAAATGGCCATGATAATGGTCAAACAAAAGTTGGAAAAACTCGTTAAATCAAAAGAGTTTGACGAACTTGCCGCGATGTCGGAAGCCGGTATGTGCAATGTCATAAGCACAGGAACAAAACATCACATCAGAGTGATGTTTGAGGATTTGAACATCCTGACAGCCTAGGCAAAAAACAAAAAAGTGGAAGTTTCATACTTCCGCTTTTTTCTCTTTTAAAACACTCCAGACACTTTTTGATACCATTCCAGAACATCTTTTTATTTTCGTCATTCTAAACTTCCTTTCTCCACTACCCTACATCCCTTTCTCTCCACCATACTGAACTTTTTTTTCTTCGTCATCCAGTGCTTCTTTTTCGTCATCCTGAGCAAAGCAAAGGATCCGGTCAAACAATTTAGCCTTATTAATCAACTGGATTCTTCGTTGCACTCAGAATGACGGTACTTTTTTCTTCAAAGCACATTCTCTCCTACACATTCCGCCACAGCATCGCGGTTCTCGGGTCAGGGCGTTAACAACTGACGGCCGTCGGCCTCCAAACACTCACCCTCTGGGTGTGAGTAAGACGAACCGTAATGGTTCGAACCCTCCTGAAAAAACAAAAAAGCACCTTCTCAAAAGAAAGTGCTTGAAATCAAAACTGGTACGCGCGCGGGGGCATGAGGAGAAAATCCAACCGCTGCTCCGGTTGGATTTTAACGAATGGCGATGGTTTGTTAGCGTGTGAGCAAGCATAAGCGCCGCGATACAAGCGTTACAAACCGAGTGCCCGAAACGAGTTAGTGTTGCGCTTCAGCCGCAACACTTATGAGTAAGACGAACCGTAATGGTTCGAACCCTCCTGAAAAAACAAAAAAGCACCTTCTCAAAAGAAAGTGCTTGAAATCAAAACTGGTACGCGCGCGGGGGTTCGAACCCCGGACCCACTGATTAAGAGTCAGTTGCTCTACCAACTGAGCTACGCACGCATCATAGGTCATCATCATCAGATAACGAACGCAATATAAAACGGATAAATAATATTTGCAAGCAAAAATTTTCAAATTTTGTTAAAAACTTAATATTCGATTTTATCCGTTTTATTTTTCCACTTCAACATCACCTTTTTGGCTTCAGGCAGTTCTATTCTGACCAGTTCAATCGGATCATCTTCATAAAACACGCGGTCACGAAACCCTATGTCTTCGGCATCATAACGATCAGCCGCATAATAAACCTCTTTAATATTCGCCCACTTGCAGGCGTTCAGGCACATAGGGCAGGGCTCACAAGAGGTATAAAGGATACAACCGGACAAATCAAAGCTGCCCAGATTCTGGCAGGCATTTCTGATTGCCATAACCTCGCCATGCGCAGTCGGATCATTATCCAACACCACTCGGTTATGCCCTTGTCCGATAACTTTTCCCTCTGCATCAACAATCACACAGCCGAACGGTGAACTCCCGCCGTCTACGGACTGATTGCTGAGTTCTATGGCTCTGCGCAGATTCTCTTCGTGATTTATCATCTTTCCTCTTTTCTGCAATTTTTTGTACATTTTAACAAAATAAGTCTTGACTGATACCGTAATATATTATATAAACGAACCGTTAACCCATTATTAATCTACTACTATGTTTTATAAAAAACTCATAAAAATTATTTTTTTCATCAAAAAAAGGTTTTGTTGCAACTAAAAAATGCTGTGAAGCATTTTTGCAAAAATACGGAAGCAAGTGCAGAAATTTGTTTTTTCACATTTAGAGTTCATAAAAGTAAGTTTATGTTATTACTTTCTGCAAACTTTTTCCGCATTACAACTTTTATAAGAAACCCCCTCGTGAGAGTCGGTTTCTTTACTCAAGACAAAAAAAGAAAAACAAAATAATTTTTGGGGTGAACGTTAAACCTACGACAACATATTCTGTCTTACCTTGTCCTCTTGGTTTAACACGAACAACGTCTGCTTTTTCAAGCAGGCGTTTTCGCTTTTTAAAATTTTATTAAACAAATTATGCTTTTCTTTCTACAATCTCCGGAGAAAAGAAAATGAACACCCGACAAACAGATAAAAATTTTTTATACCGATATTATCAAGACTGCCGTTCTTATGTTGCAGCTTCTAAAGAGTTGTGCCTTTACGCTGATGAAAAATTCCGCCACTCCATGCAGGTTGTCGGCGCCGGAAATTATCTGTTGAAAAATGAAAAAGAACTGCAAAACTGGACTCCGGAACAAAAATACCTTGGCTGGCAGGGCTGTCTTTTTCATGACATCGGCCGCTTCAAAGAAATTTATCAACGCTACGACAACAAAGACCTGCACGGCGCCAATCTGTGCAAATATGACCACGGCGAATTCAGTTATCAAATACTAAAGGCCACCCCGCAATATAACAATCCGCTTTTGCTGTTTCCGGTTCGTCACCACGGACATCTGGACAGCGATTTCTTTGCGGAAGAGGGCTGGCTCTCGGCCTCTCCGGCAGAACAAGACATTATGAAAAACCTTTTCTTTTTAATCAAAGACGCTGACAAAGTTGCTAATTTTTATCTTTTCAAATGCCATCCGGAATACTACGGTACCTTAATCTGCGGCACAGAAGAAATAGATTCTCAGGCCAGCCCGAAAATCTTAGAAAGCCTGACCCGCCACGAACTCTGCCGCAACGCCGACGTTTCCACGCCGCTGGACCAGATATTGCGCATTTTAAGCTGGGTTTTTGACCTCAAATTTGCCGATTCTTTCGTCTTTCTGCACCGCTTAGACTGCATAGGAGCAATGCTCTCGCGCATCAGAAAATACAATACTGATAATAAATCGCAGGAAATGATTGAAAAAATCATCAGAAACTTTATAACAAAAAACATAAACGTAACTAACATCAAAGGAAAAACATTATGAAAAAGAAATATGTCATCTTAGGTGTTTTGGCCGCGGCTATTGCCGGAGCCTGGTATTTTACGCCTTCCATGGAAAGCATTGTCAAAAAACTCGTTCACAAATACGGTTCTCAGGTCACCGGAACCGATGTCAAACTCGAAGGCTTCGACATATCCATAAAAAACGGCGAGGGCAAAATCAAAAAAATCACCGTTGCCAATCCTGACGGCTACAAAAAGCCCTATCTGCTCAGCCTCGACGGTATTACGGTGAAAGTCAATATCAAAAGCCTGACAACAGACACGATTGTTATTGAACAAATCAATATTGACAAACCTGTTGTCACCTATGAAATGTTGTCTTTGACCCAAAACAACATCAAGCAAGTCCAAAATAACATCAAAGAGTTCACATCAACGGGCAAAACGGCATCTTCCAAACCGGAAGAACAGAAAAAAGCAGATACTTCCGCCAAAGAAGAGAGGAGCAAAAAAGTCATTATCAAATCTTTGACAATCAATAACGGAGAACTGCAGGCTGCCGCTAATGTCGCCAGAAAAACCACCGATATGACGGTTGCTCTGCCGACAATCCAGATGAACAATATCGGCGCCGCCAAAAACGGTGACAGCATTACGCAAAGCATTACCAAAATTTTCAACCAGATTTTAAGCACGGCTTCCGCAACGGCTGTCAGCAGCAACCTTTCCAACCTGAAAGACCTTGCCGATGAAAACCTGAACAATGTTGTCGGCGGCGTTAAAGACCGCATTAAAAGCATTGGAATTTTTGGCAAATAAAACTTATCCGATGATACAAATAAAAATAATCCGAAGCTTGTCTCAACAAGTTTCGGATTATTTTTACATTCTTAATTTTAGAGAAATACTCGTTATAACCAATCCCACGGATGGTCACAATCAAACCGCTTTCTGACCGGAGGATTCATGAAGAGCCCAATAATTGCTCCAAGCATCAACACCGTTATCATAATAATCGTCACCAGCTCCGCCGTACCAAGCCCCAGTATATTTTCAGACTCTGACTCTGAATTTGCCTGATTTTTCAATTCGGCACTTTCATAATCCAGACTGGCAAGCTCTTCTTCCAAGCGGGAAATCTCCATATTCTGACATTCAATTACCTCTTTTATGGCCGCAAATTCTTCATTTACAGAAACCTTTTCCACGGCTGCAACCGCTTGAACATTTCCTGACTGAGTTTGAACATGCGCCCCATGAGCATAAGCATAATCCGAAACTATAGCAACCACCGTTGCCAAAATAATAATCATGTTTTTCATATACATAAATTTTAATAACAGATTTTTAACAAATACATTATAGTTTTACAGATATTTACAATAATAATACCTCCTAACAGAAAGAGCTATTAAACCATAAAAATCAATAAAACAATCAATATCATAAAAACAACAAGAAGTATGGCCTCCATGGCGCTTAACCCTGACTTACCGTCAGATTTTGCCTCTGAAGTCACCTGATTTTTCAATTCGGCAATCTCCTGTTTCCGACTGCTAATCATCTCATTCAGCTTGACAATATATCTTTCTCGTTTGTCAATAATATCTTTTAAGGCTGCAACATCTTTATCTGTCGAACCTTTCTTTGCAACTGCCGTCACTTGAACATTTCCTGACTGAGTTTGAACATGCGAATCCTGAGCATAAGCATAATCCGCAACCATAGCACCCACAACAACCAAAATAATAACCATTTTTTTCATATGCATAAAATTAATAATAAATTTTTAACGATCGTATTATAGTTGTTGCACAATTTTTGTCAATATATTTTATAAAAAACAAAGTTTCCATGTTGACTTGCTATCACAATCCTGCTAGATTACGTCAAATAAAAAAATAATTATGTCTAACTTTATAATTCTTAAAATTATGGAAATAATAAATTTAAGCGAACAGGAAATCAGTCAGCGTTTGGAAAAAAGCAAGTATAAAGCCGTAGAAAAGCCGCTGTTGCGCCGCCTGAACTGCAAAAAAGACCACAATCTGACTTACGTCAAATTTCAAAAAGGGAAAGATTACCTTCTTTGGATTGGCCAGTGCTTCAACCCCAAAGACAAACTGCGTCAGTTTTATCACTTTGTAGCTCTGCCGCAGCTGTATGAAAAAGGCAATGCCGTTTATCACATTGTTCCTCTGGATGTTTTTGGCGAATACCCCAAAGAAGATTTGGACATGGTCGTAGACATCGAGAACGAGGAATACAAGCTCATCAAAGACTTCAACGGTTTTGCCAAACTGATTCCCCGCTGGACTCTGGATCGTGAAAAAATGCGCGAATACATCAAAAAAGAGCTGGGAGAAACGCCGTATTTAATTTGTGCCCGCATTATGGGAACCAATATTGCCCCCAATGACATCTTTGTCGGCTGGGAAATATTAACCCGCAAACACAAATATTCAACCGTGGCGTATTTCAACATTTTTGAAAGCAAGCTGGTCAAAAACCTCGGCACCCTGACTTATGTTCAGCCGATGGGCAGCAACCAGAAAGCCTGCCTGATGGGTGGTTCGTTGATTAAGTTTTACAAAAACAAAATCCGTATCAAAATCGGACAATAAAAAAGGAGCTTCAAGCTCCTTTTTTTTATTTATCAAGATAGTTTTTCACTTGTTTATAAGTCAAAAGCTGCGGCAAAATCACATAACCGCTGTCCTTTCCGCTGTAATAAACATAGAGCGGTACACTGTTGCGTCCAAAAGCCGCCAGCGCCTCGGTAATCTCCGGATCATCATTGGTCCAGTCCGCCTTAAACAGCAAAATCTTCTTTTCTTTCACCAGCTTTTCAAAGTCTTTGCTGTTCAAAACCAAAGATTCGTTCGCCAGACAGGTAATGCACCATTTTGCGGTAAAGTCTACAAAAACGGCATGACCGTCCGCCACCAGCTTTTCAACTTTGGCTTTGTTATAGACCTCCCATTCCAGATTTGTCGCCCCGCTGCTGACGGCACTGCGCAGAACCAGCTGGCTTTGCAGCACCCAGACCAGCCATAAACAGGTTAACAAAACCGGAATAGCAAAAATTTTCTTCAAAACCGCCATCCATTTTCCGGGACGCGGCAGCATTTTATGAACAGCCTTCGGAAAAAATCCGACAAGAGCAAAGGGCAGGGCATATCCCAGCGCCAGAGCAATAAAGACCGGAAAATAAACATAAGTCGGCTGCGTCAGCGTATATCCGATGGCAATCCCCATAAACGGAGCCGTGCAGGGGCTGGCAATCAACACGGCAAAAAATCCGGTTGCAAAAGCGCTGATTTTCTTTTTTGAAGCCGTAACCCGTCCCAGCTTGTCAGCAAACAAATTCGGCAGATGAATCCAGTCCATCAGCAGCAAAAACACAACAATAAAGACTGCCAGCATAATCCCGACAAACAACGGCGACTGCAGCTGGAAACCCCAGCCGACCTGTTCGCCTTGCCAGCGCAAAAGCAACAGAATCCCTGCGGTAATCAGAAAAGACAATACCACGCCAAGCGTGTATAACAACGCTTCCTGCCGCATTTGCTTCGGTTTGATACTTCCCTGAACCAAAGAAATGGCCTTGATAGTCAATATCGGAAAAATACAGGGCATAAAGTTAAGAATAATCCCGCCGGCAAAAGCCATGGCCAAAATCAGCAAAAGATTGTAAGCCGGCGCTTCTGCGGAAAGATCAGACGTCTTAAAACTCCGCTGTGCCGTTTGCATCTCATTGCGCCACTCGTTTCCGGGCAGAACATTCAAATCAGTTATCGGAAGGCTGAGCGTCCGCACCATTTTTTCAGGAATACACTCCTCATAACAGGCCAGCCATTTAATCTCCACCTCCAAATCCTGAACCCGCTCCGGACGGTCAATCGGCACAATCGTTGCGGTATAATAAGCAATGGTATCATATCCATGCTGAACAATCTTGCCTTTCTTAAAATCTTTGGGCTTGCTCCAGCGGACGTTTTCAAGCTTATACCCCTCGGGCAGCTTCCAGTTAACCTCCGTCGGCCGGCCGATATCCCCCGGATTCTGAGCAAAAATATGCCAGCCGTTTAGCATTGAAAACTTAACCAGCACGTCAAGAGCCTGCTTCTCATTAATCTCGTCGGTACTTGTCATAACCTTGACAGACACCTTGTCCGTCGTACCTTCAACACTCAGAGCCGAACATTCCTTTGTCCAAATCCCGATAAAGCTCAAAACCGCCGCAGCAAAGACCAAAAATTTATTCATGCAAAACTTCCTGTCGTCCGGTTACTGTTTGCGACGTGAAATCACAAAACTGTAATAAGCCGTAATCATAATGCTCAAAGCCTTGATAAAGCACAACACGCCCAGAATAATCGCCAGCGGCATAAACCAATAGGGTAAAACGCACATAATCAGCAGAACAACCAGCGTCTCAAAACCCTGAGCCAGCCCTCCCAGATAAAAAGGCGACATTCCGAGCTTAATCTCCTGCGAACTTTTTGTCTTATAAGCCACCACGGCATAAGCCAGCATGGAACAGGCCGAAGCAGTAAAAGCCAAAAGCAGAAAAGCGGCGGCAACGGCATTTTGCGCCGGATTGGCCAGCGCGAACCCGAAAATAACGCCGGCATAAAAAACATAATCCAATGTAGCATCAAGAAAAACGCCAAAATCCGTCACCTGCGAATTGCGGGCAATTGCACCGTCCAGCGCATCGCATATCCGGTTCAGGATAATGCACAAAATAGCAGTGGCATACATTTCCAGAGCCAGAAAATTGATTGTAAAAATACCGATAACAAACCCGATAAGCGTCATCAGATTTGCCGATATCCCCATTTTGGCCAGAGATTTTCCCAAATCATTCAAAAAAGAACGCACAATCAGCCGCAGGTTTTCCAGCGTACTGCCGGTCTTTTTCACAGCCTGCCGGACTTTAATTGTAACGGAATGGTTATAAATACGATTAAATGTTGATTTTATTTTCTGAAACATAGTATACTGCCTTCCTATATTGCCAATGTTTATTACCCATATATGATAAACATTTTTTGCAAAAAATAAAGGTATAAAGCGGGAGTGTTAAAAAATAATGCGTATCTTAAAATATTTCTTTCTGGCCGGCTCGGTTGCCGTCTTGGCTTATCTGATATTCTTTAATGAAACCCGTTTTCAGGAAATTCGGGGCAAAGCCTTCAATACTTATTACAGTATCAAAATCAAAACCCCGCACAAAAATGCCGGCCTCAACCGCAAGATTCAGGAAGAACTGGAAAAAGTCAACAGCCAGATGTCCGTTTTTGAGCCCGGTTCGGAAATTAATAACATCAACGAAACGCCGGCCAAACAGACCATTGAGCTGTCTGACGAAATGAGCGGCCTCTTGCAAGAGGCCTATAATATATATGTCATGAGCAACGGAAATTTTGACCCGACGGTCGGAAAACTTGTTGACCTCTGGGGTTTTGGCACAAAAAAAACCATTGAATTCCCCAAAGACGAAGACATCAAGGCCGCGCTCAAGCTCACCGGCTTCAACAAAGTCCGCTTCAGCAGCAATTATAAGAGCCTGAAAAAAGACATCAGCGACATCAACATCAACCTGTCTGCCATTGCCAAAGGTTATGCCGTTGACAAAGTGGCAGAATTGTTAAAAAACGAAGGCTATAACGATTTTGTTGTCGAAATCGGCGGAGAAGTCGCCGCTTCCGGAGAAAAATCCGAACAAACCAAAGGCTGGAATGTCGGAATCAAAATGCCGAACAGCGAAGAAAACGCCGCGGTTGTCACCATGCACAATATGAGCGTCGCCACCTCGGGAGACTACCGCAACTACTTTTATTACAATGACAAACGCTATTCTCACACAATCATCCCCAAGACCGGATATCCGGTAGAACATAAATTGGCTTCCGTAACTGTATTTAACAAAAGCTGCATGACGGCAGACGGGCTTGCCACCGCCATTATGGTGATGGGCGAAAAAGAGGGTCTGAGCTTTGCCGACCGCAACAAAATTCCGGCAGTCTTCTTTGTCCGCACGGATAACAACGACTACGAGATGATTGTCTCCCAAAGCGCCAAAAAACTTCTGGAAAACAAATGATACCGATAGAACATCAGGCTGTTGTTACAAAAGTTTCTGACGGAGAACTGACCGTCTGCGTCCCGCGGCAGTCTGCCTGCGGAACTTGTCCGGCAGCGGGACTATGCGGCATGAAAGAAAGCAAAGAACAAATCTTCTCAATTGCGGTGACGGATTCTTCGGCCTACAACCGCGGAGATTCCGTCATTGTCACGCTCAACCCGCGGCTGGGGTGGATATCCGTCCTGTTTTGCTACGCTTTTCCGCTGCTGCTAATGCTTTCAGTGCTGTTTTCCTGCCAATATTTCGGCCAAAACGAAATATTTAGTGGTATTACTGCGATAATTGTCTTGATTCCTTATTATTTTCTCTTATTCTTAGGAAGACATTATTTTAAGAAAAAATTTACTTTTAAAATAACCAGACAATAACTCCGTTTTTTATTTAACTTTTTTGAGACAATATTATGGATAACATTATATTAACAGACTTTCTAACTCTGACGGCCATCGCCTTAACCGCCGCCCTGATTCTGTATTTTGTCTCGCAAAAGTTCAAAGTAGACGAAGATCCGCGCATTGCCGATATAGAAGCCATGCTGCCTCAGGCCAACTGCGGCGCCTGCGGGCGTGCAGGGTGTCATGATTTTGCCGTTGCCTGCACCAAATGCACGCCTCAGGGCTTTGCCAAATTATACTGTCCGGTCGGCGGTCAAAAAGTCATGAACAAAGTTGCCGCCTATCTGGGCATGGAAGCCGCTGTCAAAGAAGATACCGTTGCCGTTTTGCGCTGTAACGGAAGCTGCCAAAACGCTCCGGCCAAAATTGATTACAACGGCATCCAATTCTGCCGGATTGCCAACACGATTTCAAGCGGACAAAGCGGCTGTCCGGACGGCTGCCTGCGTCTGGGAGACTGTGTCAAAGTTTGCAAGTTCGGTGCCTTAAGCCTGAACCCGCAAACCGGCCTGCCACAGGTAGACGCGGACAAATGCACTTCCTGCGGCGCCTGCGTCAACATCTGTCCGCGCCATCTTTTTGAAATCCGCCCCAAAGGCCTGAATAACGAAAGAGTCTATGTCGCCTGCCGTAACCGCCAAAAAGGCGCCGTTGCCCGCAAAAACTGCTCCGCGGCCTGCATTGGCTGCATGAAATGTGCCAAAATCTGCCCCGAGATAAAAATCGAGGACAACCTGTCTTATATTCCGACAGACGTAAACGCTGCCCAATTCGGTGCCAAACTGGCCGAAACCTGCCCGACCGAAGCCATTGTTCACGTTCAGCCGAAAGGACAACCGCATGACTAAAACCTTTCCGATAGGCGGGATTCACCCCCGAAAATACAAACTGGCCGCTGATATTGCAATTACGGATGCCGGACTCCCTGAATACGTTTACATTCCGGTCAAACAACACGCCGGTGCACCGGCCAAAATCGTGGTCGCTCAGGGCGACAAAGTCAAAGCCGGCACGCTGCTGGCTGCCGCCGACGGCATTGTTTCCGCACCGGTTCACTCATCCGTTTCCGGTGAGGTTGTCAAAATCAGTCAGGAAGAGGGGCGCTGCGGATATTATGAAAATACCGTTACCATCAAAGTCGAAGGCAATGAATTTGCTGACGGCATTGATACGACGGACGCTGTCGTTGCCGAAATCCCCGACAGCACGGAAGAAATCATGCGCCGCATTCGCAATGCCGGCATTGTCGGTATGGGCGGAGCAGGGTACCCGACCCCGATAAAAACCACGGTTCCGGAAGGCCGCAAAGCAGAATACCTCATTGTCAACGGCATTGAATGCGAGCCTTTTCTCTGCGCGGACGATCGTCTGATGCAGGAAAAAGCCGAAGAAATCATTATCGGCGCCAAAATCATCAATAAACTGCTCGGCATTCAAAAGGCCGTCATCGCTATCGACGAGAACAAGCCACGTGCCATAGAAATCATGACCCGCCTGACCAAAAGCTATGTCGGCGTTAATGTCAGGATTTGTAAAACAAAATATCCTCAGGGCGGAGAAAAACAGTTGATTGCTGCCATTACCGGACGGGAAGTCCCGATTGCCAAACTGCCGATAGACGTCGGCTGCGTCGTCCAAAACGCCGGTACGGTCTTTGCCGTTTATGAGGCCGTCATGAAGAAAAAACCGCTGATTGAGCGTATTGTAACGGTAAGCGGAGATGCCGCCGAAAAATCAGCCAACTTCAGGGTACGCATTGGCACGCCGGCAGAATTCTTAATCAATAAAATCGGCGGCGTAACAGAAAAAACAGACGAAATCATCTTTGGCGGACCTTTTATGGGAACCTCTGTTACCAATTTAAAAGCTCCGGTCACCAAATTAACCTCCGGCATTCTGCTTCTCTCTGCCAATCTGGCGGAAAAAGAACCGGAAACCGCCTGCATCCGCTGCGGCAAATGCGTTGATGCCTGCCCGCAAGGCTTAATGCCGTTTGAGATTGCCCGTTACGCCCGAAACAATGACTTCTCGCAAATCATGCGGCTCCACGCCCGCGACTGCATTGAATGCGGCTCCTGCGCCTATATCTGTCCGGCACGCATTCCGCTATTGGATTATTGCAAAATGAGCAAAGCAGAAGCTAAAAAAATATTGAAAAAACAATAAGGTCAAGAACTATGTTAAAGATATCTTCCGCACCGCACATGGCCTCTCCCGTCAGTACCAAAAGTCTGATGAAAAATGTCGTCATCGCATTAATGCCTGCCGTTCTGGCTGCTTTGCTGATTTTCGGCTTCAATGCCTTTCAGGTCTTGCTCACCTCCGTTGCTGCCTGTGTTGCCTGCGAATATTTGATTTGCCGTTACTTTTTAAAAACGCCGCCGACAACCGGAGATTTTTCGGCAGTCATTACCGGCATTCTGCTGGGTTTCAACCTGCCGAGCAGCATTCCGCTATGGATGATTTTGATTGGCGCTTTCTTTGCTATCGGCATTACCAAAATGGCTTACGGCGGTCTGGGAAAAAATCTGTTCAATCCGGCACTGGTCGGCCGCGTCTTTCTGTTTGTATCTTTTCCGCAGCAAATGACAACCTGGCCGCAGCCGCAGTTCGGAAACTTCTTTGCCGCGGATGCCCAAACCGGAGCAACCACACTCGGAATTTTAAAACATCTGAGCCCGGAAACATTAAGTAACGGTTTAACAAAGTATAGCTATCATATTGATAATGTGCCGAGTTACCTTAATATGTTTCTGGGAAATACCGGCGGCAGCTTAGGCGAAGTTTCTGCACTTGCCTTACTCATTGGCCTTTTTTATATGCTTTCTAAAAAGGTAATCACTTGGCATATTCCCTTTTATTATCTTTCAACCGTGTTTATCTTAACCTCAATCATGTGGTTCTTCAAACAAACGCCAAATCTTGATCCGGTGGCACATCTGCTTTCCGGCGGTTTAATTCTGGGCGCTGTCTTTATGGCAACAGATTATGTAACCTCTCCGATGACAACCAACGGCAAAATCATCTTTGCCGTCGGCTGCGGAGCCCTGACGGTTATCATCCGTGTATTCAGCGCATATCCGGAAGGCGTTTCTTTTGCCATTTTAATTATGAACGCATTTGTACCGTTGATTGACCGCTGGTGCATTCCGCGGGTTTACGGAGCAGGGAGAAAATAAATGAGCAAACCCGCCAGTACCTTAAAAAACATGATCTTGGCAATGACAATTGTTGCCGGATTGTCCGCCCTGATTTTAAGTATCAGCTACAAAATTACGCAGGAACCGATAAAAAAAGCTCAGGATGCTAAAAAGCTTGAGGCCATTCAGGCCGTTTTGCCGCCGGATTACGATAATAATCCCTATCAGGAACGCCTGACCATTTCCGGCAGCAATATTGAGCTTTATCCGGCCAGACAAGGCACAAAAATCACCTCCGTTGCCATGAAGACATACAGCAACAATGCCTTCAGCGGCCGTCTGGAGTTGATTGTCGGTTTTTTGCTTGACGGTACCATCACCGATTATAAAGTCGTCAGCCATAAAGAAACCCCCGGTCTGGGCTCCAAAGTCACAGAAGAAAAGTTCGCCCGCCAACTTCGCGGTTTTAACATTACCAAACAAAAATTAAAGGTAAGACAAGACGACGGTGACATAGACGCCGTCACATCCGCCACCATCAGCTCGCGAGCCGTTCTGGACGCCATTCAACGGGCTTATGACAATTACATCAAATTCAGTACATTGGGAAACTAAGACATGAGCAACCAAAGTTATGAAAATCTGACCAGAGGCATTATCAAAGAGAACCCGACCTTTGTAATGCTGCTCGGAATGTGCCCGACTCTGGGCGTCACCACCTCCGCCGCTAACGGGCTGGGAATGGGGCTGGCAACACTGTTTGTCCTGATCCTGTCTAATTTTGCCATATCTTCGGTCAAAAACGTCATCCCCGATATGGTGCGCATTCCTTGTTATATCGTAATTATCGCCTCTTTTGTCACTGTCGTAGACCTTCTGATGGCGGCCTATCTTCCGTCTTTGCATGCCCGTCTTGGAATCTTCATTCCGCTGATTGTCGTCAACTGCATTATTTTGGGACGCGCCGAGGCCTTTGCCTCCAAAAATACAATCTGGCAGTCTGTTCTTGATGCCATAGGCATGGGAATAGGCTTTACCGGCGCTTTAACCCTGTTGGGCATTGTGCGCGAGATTTTGGGCATGGGCTCTGTTTTTGGCTGGAAGTTTGTGGCTGAAGGTGCAGATACCATGATGTTATTCATCATGCCCCCCGGCGCTTTTCTGGCCTTGGCCGGACTTGTTATTGTCTTTAACAAAATCACCGGAGCAGGCAAATGAGTTATATTATGATTTTTATCAGTGCAATCTTTGTCAATAATATTGTATTGTCACAATTTCTGGGTATCTGCCCGTTTTTGGGCGTGTCCAAAAACAGCTCCACCGCTGCCGGTATGGGAATGGCCGTCATGTTCGTCATGACCTTGTCAACCATTGCCACCTATCTGGCTTATTACCTGCTGTTGGTTCCGTATCATTTGGAATTTATGATTACGGTTGTCTTTATTCTGATTATTGCTTCTTTAGTACAAATGGTAGAAATTATCCTCAAAAAAGTTTCTCCGGCATTATATCAGGCTCTGGGCATTTTCCTGCCTCTGATTACAACCAACTGTGCCGTTCTCGGTATCGCCATTCTTGCCGTCCAAAAAGACTACAATCTGACACATGCCGTTTGCTATGCTCTGGCAAATGCTATGGGCTTTACGCTGGCAATCATTCTTTTTGCCGGACTGCGGGAAAGAATTAATTTAAACGCTTTGCCGCATGCCATGCGCGGCACGCCGATTACGCTTATCACGGCCGGACTTTTGTCTCTGGCCTTTATGGGCTTTGCCGGAATAGGGAACTAAACCAACAAAAAACCTGCTCCCAAAGAAGCAGGTTTTTCTTTTAACATGCCTTTCAACACAATTCTTTCAATTTCCGCACAATGTCCCGAAACATCTCATAAGTCAAAACGCCGGTATTCACATTATAACGCGAGGTATGATAAGAATTCAGCATCAACAGATTGTGCTTATCCAAACGATGAACGGCTCCATGAGCAAACTTAAACGCGGCTTTTTTATACCCCAGCACGCCGAGCAGGGCACTGTGCGCAACCGCTCCCAACGTCAAAATCACCTTCAAATTCGGCATCGAACGGATTTCCTCAATCAAATAATGCCCACAATTATTCACTTCCTCGCCGGTCACTTTATTTTGCGGCGGCACACAACGGACAGAATTGGTAATCCGGACATTCCGCAATTCAAAGCCGTCATCTTTACGTTTCTGATATTCCCCTTCGGCAAAGCCAAACTTTTTCAAAATCGGATAAAGCACATCGCCGGCATAATCATTGGTAAAAGGCCGTGCGGTCTGATTAGCGCCGTTCAACCCCGGAGCCAGCCCGATAATCAGAATTTCGGCATCCAAACTGCCAAAAGAAGGAACCGGCCCGTTATAATACGTCGGAAACTTCTTTTCATTCTCATGCCGAAAAGCAATCAAACGGCTGCATTTTTCACATTTTTTATCAGGGCAAACAAAATTCATAACGGTCTAACTCCTTAAATTATAACAAAAAGAACATATTTCTGCCAATTTTATATACTTTAGCATAATTTTTTTTACCATAACCTCTTTAAATCTATTTTTCCAGCATTAAATCATTTGCAACCAACGGCGTGTGGCCTAAAAAAATATATGCGCTGTTGCTTAACACAAGAATTACAACCGCCTTTTGATTGTAAGAGTAAACTTAAAAAAAACCTATTTAAATGGAGTTTATGAATATGAAGAAAACATTACTGTTAGCAGGAGTTGCTTGTCTTATTTCCTTTGGCGCCGCCGCCAAAGAATACAATCCTTACATCGGGTTGGATTATGCCTATTCAAAATTTGATTTGAAAAAACAATTGAAGCGTGTTGATGATGGTTACAATTCAGGCGTTGTCAATGCCGGTATCCGGGTTGGTCAATATGCCGGTCTTGAAGCCTTCTTCCAACAAGCCGGAGACAGAAAAACACACGATGCTGATGGTTCGGTAAAAAGTAAATTCTACGCTTATGGTGCAGATTTGATGGGTTACCTGCCGATTCCGGCTTGCAGTGAAAAGTTCAATCTGTTGGGTTCCGTAGGTCTCGGAAACTATAAATTCTCTGCAAAATACAAAGGTAACAACAAACCGAAATATAACAAAGACCGTACAGGTTACCGCTTCGGCGTTGGTGCTCAGTACCACATGACTCAAAACTGGTCTGCCCGTGTAATGGGTCGTTACACTTTCTTGGGCGCTCGTGACATTGACAACCTTGCCGAAGTCACTGCCGGTCTCAGATATACTTTCTAATAAAGATATCACGTCATACACTGCTAAACAAAAACCGTTCCTGTTTCAGGGGCGGTTTTTTACAATACCATAACGCAAGAGCAGGGCAAAACCCTCAAAAAAACATTGCCCCGTCCAAACATCAATGCTACTTTCTATATTAGTTTTTAACCATTAAAAGAGGTAAAAAAATGAGCAAATCAAGATATTATTTTTGGATTCTGGCTGCCGCCATTATCATCTTAGGCATTGGTTTTTCAATGAGAATTCCTGAAATTACCAATCCGGCCTATGCTGTTGCCGCCCATGCCACCAACCCGTGGATTTTAGTCGTTGCCGCTATCAGCGCCTTTCTGCTGGGCAACTTCCGCCACTACTGGATTGCTGTAATTGTAACCGGCTTAATAACAGCCATCTGCATTCACATCTTTGTCCTCAACGGCTCTTTTGGCACACTTGACACCTTCACAACCCTTTACAGAACGCTGGCATTTACCTGCATTGTATATCTGCTGAATTTGGTTCGCCTGATTTTCAGCCGGTTCTAAGAGGATAATCATTATCAAACCCCTGTATCGGAAAAAGAGCAGGGGTTTGATTTTACCGGCCAAAACCTGCCGCCAGCCGGCAAAAGTGCACGACACTAATTTCCATCAGACAAATAAGCTTCCCAACAAAAGAGCATATAGTCAAATAACACCAGAAAAATATTCTACGACCGGCAATTCTTCATAAACTGCGCAATTTCATACCCAACTAACATTTTGAAAACTTCCTGCGTGTCATTGAAATAAATATTCCCCGGTAAACAGGGGGTTCTAAATCAGCTGCAAACCTAACGGTTTGACCACGCTCGTTGGCGTGGAGCGGTATTGTTTCAGCACCTTGGCATAAGGAATATAATAAAACCTTGCTTCAAAAAAATATTAATTAACATCAATAAACGCATTAACCTTTGACAGAACAAATACCACATTGAATTAGCATATAAAATAGAGGAGCACCACCATTTTCATATCTATATTTTGTCGCATAATATATGTTATGAATAGTTAGAGTAATAAAATCAAGTGATAAAACAAATAAACATGATTAATGATAAAATGGGCTCTCAGAACGAGCTGAGTATTTTTTTTCGTATAAATTTACTTTTGCTCAACCTGATTGCACATCAAAAATTTTGTTCAAAGTTTTTTACAAAGAAGCCGCAATCAATTCTTTAGTATACTCCTGCTGTGGTGCCGTAAATATTTTTTCACAGGATGACATTTCTATAATTTTTCCGTCCCGCATAACGGCAATATCATCAGCAATTGCCCGAACCGCTGCCATATCATGTGAAATAAAAATATAAGAAATATTTCTTTTCTTCTGAATCTCCTGCAACAGTGTCATAACCTGTTTTTGAATTGTCACATCCAATGCAGATGTCGGCTCGTCCAGAATCACAATTTCCGGCTCCAGCACCAACGCTCTGGCAATCGCAATCCTTTGCCTTTGCCCGCCGGAAAATTCATGAGGATATTTCACCAAAACGTCTTCTTCCAATCCAACTTCTCGCAAGGCATTGATAATTCGTTTATTTTTCTCTGTTTTAGATAAGCTGGGAAAATGAACCTGCAGCCCCTCTCCCACAATTTCACCAATATTCATACGGGGATTCAATGAGTTATAAGGATCCTGAAATACAATCTGCACTTTTTTGCGCAATTCAGCCTTTGACGAGCTTCCTGATATCCCACTGATTTCAACCTTACCCGAATGCGGTATCAAATCGGCAACAGCCAAACCCAGCGTTGTCTTTCCTGATCCGGACTCTCCGACAATCCCCAGCGTCTTGCCTTTTTTCAAGTCAAAAGACACGCCGTCGACCGCCTTTAAAATGTTTTTCGGACGCCCCCAAAAACTTCGCTTCAACACAAATTCCACCAATATTTTCTCGGCCTTCAAGACAGTCTGAGAATCAGATATTTCATTATTTTTCATAGAGAAAAATGAATTTATTAATTTTTTAGTATAACTCTCGCGCGGATGATTGAACAAATCTTCCGCCGGACCGGCTTCAATAACTTTTCCGTCCTTCATCACACAAATATTATCAGCAATTTTTCGTACCAAACGCAAATCATGACTGATAAATATAATAGCCATACCGGTCTTTTTCTTCAAATCAAGAAGCAAATCAATAATTTGTTTCTGAACCGTCACATCAAGAGCCGTCGTCGGCTCATCGGCAATCAAAATCTCGGGATTATTGGCCATCGCCATCGCAATCATAACCCTTTGCCTTTGTCCGCCCGACAATTCAAAAGGATAAGCCTCCATCCGCCGACGGGCATTTTTTATGCCGGTCATTTTCAAAAGCCGCAAGACCTCGGCCTTTGCCTGCCTCCCGTTAAATCCGCGGTGCAACGTCAAAGTTTCGGCAATCTGTCGGCCGATTTTATGAAGCGGATTCAACGAAGACATCGGTTCTTGAAAAATCAGCGCGATTTTATCCCCTCTGACCTGCTGCATTTCTTTTGTTTCCAGCAAATTTTTACCTTCAAACAAAATGCTAGATTGCTTGTCATACACAAATTTTTGTGGCGCAAGCAACCCTAACACGGACAATGCGGTCAAAGATTTTCCGGAGCCGGATTCTCCGACAATTCCTAAAATCTGCCCTTTCTCCAAAGACAAAGACACATTGTCCAGCAGCCTCTTTCCGTCGGCCAATGACAAGCCCAGATTTTTAATTTCTAATATTGCCATCAGCCGTTTTTCCTTGCATCAAAAGCATCCCGCACACCTTCGCCGATAAAAATAAGCAAAGTCAACAAACTGGACAAGACCACAAAAATAGAAATTCCGATCCACGGCGCCTGCAGATTATCTTTCCCCTGCCGCACCAAATCACCCAGCGACGGATAATCATAAGGCAATCCAAACCCCAGAAAATCAAGTGCCGTCAAAGATACAATCGCACCGGACATAATAAAAGGCACAAACGTAATTGTAGCAATAATCGCGTTTGGCAGAATATGGCGGTAAATAATACGCCAGTTACTGACTCCGAGCGCCTTTGCCGCCAACACAAACTCCAAATTCCGCGCCCGTAAAAACTCGGCCCGCACCACGCCGGTCAAACTCATCCAGGAAAAAAAGATAAGAATAAACAAAAGGCTGAAAAACGTAGGCGTAAAAATACTTGCCACAATAATCAACACAAAAAGCTGTGGCAAAGCTTCCCATATTTCCAGAATTCTCTGCATAAACAAGTCTGTCTTTCCGCCAAAATACCCCTGTACCGCACCGGCGGCAATGCCGATAGCCGAAGAAATCAGCGTCAGCAGAAATGCAAAAACAACAGAAAGCCGTATACCA
>CABUWG010000004.1 GCA_902495305.1 uncultured Pseudomonadota bacterium
AACCCCGCTCCGTCATTATCCGGTCTAATTCCTGATTGCAATAAGCCCGAAAGTTTTTATACCATTTTTTTCTATATTCTCTTGATAACATTTTTTAGCTCCTTGATTTTGTTAAAACAAAATCCGCCTAAAAAATAGGCGGATGGAGCTAGAAAACTGCTTAGACACAGTCATGGTTATTCGTTGCGCAAGCGCACTTATTTCCCAATACTCCACCCGAAGTGGAATTAATCTAAGAGATGTTTTCTAGACACCACAGTCCGTCTCCAGACTGCGAAAATTATAATAAACGTATCTAAGCTTTTTGCAAGCGGATTTTTCCGTGAATATTTCCGGCGTTGTTTTTTCAGAAGGATGTCATAAAAAAAGCTCTGTCAGAAACAGAGCTTTAGGAGCGAAAAGATAAAGCTTAAGCCGTTTGTTCTTTTTTGACTTCGGCAGCTTTTTGGTAGCAATTGCAATGGCAGACGCCTTTTTCTTCAATGTCTTTGCGGCATTGTTCAGAAATGCAATAGCGGGCGGCATTTTGCCCGTCGCAGGGACATCTCTGCCATTCGGCATCGCCAAACATCATGGTTTTGGCTTTGGCGATTTTTTCAATGTTTTTGGTCGGTGTATATCCGGCTTCTTCGCATTTTTTAAGCATATTTTCTAAAATGGTCATAATTTTTCTCTCTTTAATCAATAACTTTTATGGTAAATTTTTCAGAACTTCCTGCCGGAGTGGCATCTATTTCCGTTAGTGCCTGATTGTTCGTATTAAGATTATTTTTGCGCTTATTTTCCAAGATGTCAACAATCATATCCAGTTCTGCCACAGAAGCGTATTGCAAAACAACTTTACCACCGCCCTGCTTGCTTGGCGTGATTTTGATTCTCAGGCCCAAAGATTTTTTCAGATCCCGCTCAATGGTTTCTAAATCCTCATTTTTTTTGACCGGTTTCTTTTCTTCGGGTTTATCCTTTTTATCTTTCAGGCGGGCAACCAGTTCCTCGACCTGACGAACACTTAAGTCTTTTTGAATAATAGTTTTTGCTAATTCTTCGGCATTTTCAAGGCCAATCAGGCAGCGGGCATGTCCGGCGCTCAGTTTGCCTTCTTTGATTAATTCTTTAATCGAATCGGGCAGGGCGAGCAGGCGCAGCGTATTTGCGACGTGGCTGCGGGATTTGCCGACAATTTGTGACAGAGCCTCCTGCGTATGGGAAAACTCGTCAATCAGCCGCTGAAAGCCCTCAGCTTCTTCAATGGCAGACAGGTTCTCACGCAGCAGGTTTTCTACCAGAGCAACTTCCAGAACTTCTTTATCGCTCATATCTTTGATGATGGCCGGAACTTTTTCCAATCCGGCTTTTTGAGCGGCACGCCACCGGCGTTCACCGGCAATGATCTCATATTTGTCATCTTTTTTGCGCAGCAGAAGCGGTTGCAGAACGCCTTTTTCTTTGATTGAATCGGACAAGGCATTTAAGGCTTCTTCATCAAATTCGGTCCGCGGTTGATATTTTCCCGGGACGATTTGGCTAATAAAAATCTCTGTATCGGCCTGACGGGCTGCCGGCGCATCGGTCGGGAGCAAGACATCGTCCGCGGTTAAATCGTCATCTCCGAGCAGGGCGCCCAGACCGCGGCCGAGGCTTTTGCGTTTGTGCTGTTCCTGTGTTTCGGCAGGCGGCGTTTCATTTTCACTACTGTTCAACAATTCGTCCAATTCATTATCTAGCATGCGACCAATTCCTTCTCTCTTTTTAATACTTCACCGGTCAGGCTGATATAAGCCTGTGCCCCCGGGCATTTGAAATCGTAAATCAAAACGGGTTTGCCGTGCGACGGCGCTTCGGAAATGCGAACGTTTCTCGGGATGACGGTATTATAAACCTTTTTGCCAAAGAAGTTGCGCACGTCTTCTTCCACCATCTGGGTCAGGTTGTTGCGTTTGTCGTACATTGTCAAGACTACACCCTGAAGCTCTAAAGAAGGGTTAAATCTTTTCTTGATTGTATTAATATTGCGAATCAGGTCCGTAATGCCTTCCAAAGCTAAAAATTCACATTGCAGCGGAACGATTACGGCATTGGCTGCGACAAGAGCGTTAATTGTGACAAGGCTCAGCGACGGCGGGCAGTCAATCAGGACATAGTCATAATTGACGGCGTCACGCTGGATGGCTCTTTTCAGCGCATATTCGCGATTGTCCATATCGACAAGTTCAATCTCGGCACCGGCCAAGTCAGGAGAAGAGGGCACGAGCGAGAAGTTGGGAATCTCGGTCCAGACAATGGCTTCGCTCAGTTTGCGCGTGCCGACCAGAACTTCATAAGAAGAAACCATGCGGCCGCGTTTGTCTATGCCCATTGATGTTGAGGCATTTCCCTGAGGATCCAAATCAATTACCAAAACCTTTTTGCCGGTTGCGGCCATGGCCGTGGCGACGTTAACCGTGGTGGTGGTTTTGCCGACACCGCCTTTGCGGTTGGCTATAGCAATTATTCTGGGCATAAAATTATCTCCTTTTATGAATATCCGTTATAATCAAAATGACGCCTTCATCACTTTCCTGACTGGGCAAGACTTCGGCCTTAAACTTCCAAAGCTTTTCAGCCTCTGCAATTTCATCTGCATAAGACTTGCCTTTGAGAAAGATACATTTGGTTTTGCGGGTGCAAAATTTTTGCGCGTAGCTCAACAAATCGCTTAACGAGGCCATAGCGCGCGATGTGACGACATCGGCAGCTTCAGCCGGAATGTCCTCAATTCGTTTATTTAAGACTTCGACGTTTGAAATTCCGGTGATTTTCTTAACTTCGTTTAAATACAGCGTTTTCTTTTTAATGCTTTCCACAAGCCTGAATTTTAAATACGGTGTTTTTTCTGAAGCCATAATAGCAAGAACCATTCCCGGAAAGCCAGCGCCAGAGCCAAAATCATAAACAACACCCTGTTGCGGAAGCAAAGAAAAAAGTTGCATAGAATCTTGAAAATGACGCTGCCAAGCATCTTCCAAAGAATTTTTACTGACAAGATTCATGCGATTTTGCCACTCGTGAAGAGAAGCTTCATACGATTTTAACTTGTCCATTGTTTCACGTGAAACAGTATATTTGCACTCTAAATTTTTCATAAAATATTTATATAATTTTTATAAAAAATTTAAAATACAAAAATAAGAGTTATAAACATATATTTATGAGAAAAAATTGCACTATTTACCACAAAGGAAAGACAAAAACACACCAAATCAAAAAAGATTCTAAAATCAAACAGTTAATCAGCGTTCTTTGACTCAAAATTTTAATATTTTATAACTTCCAGCGATTTTTATAATCCATTCTTTGCAAAAGCGATTCGGCGACCGAAAAATCCTGTGTTAATTCGCTTGTATGATGAGCGTCGTCACTAATCAGAACCGGAATATTAAGCTCACGCATTCTTTGTAATAAAACAGGGGCAGGATAACAATTGCCGTTTTTACGAATGCCTTTGGTACTCACTTCTGCCGGAACGTTATTTTTTGCCAAAGTTTGCAACAGATGTTCTTTTTCCGCCATAAAGCTGTTATCATCACAACCGGAAACCCGACGCATATAATCAAGATGAGCAACAAAATTAAACAATTTTGTTTCCGCAGCCCGTGCTATTGTCAAAAAATGGCGGCGAAGATATGTTTCCTGTTGCTCTTTTTGCGGAACAAACTTTATCAGTTCATCGGCGTCTATCGGATAATCACAAGATTCGGAAAACAAAAAATGATTGCCGGTGATATAATAATCCAGCTTTGTCCGGTTGCGAAAGTTCATAAATTCCTCCAGCCAGCCGTCGTAAGTAAAGAAATCGACTTCCGCACCGACAAAAATCCGCAACGGATAGTTTTTTGCCAGTTGGGCAATTTCTTGTTTGTATGCGACAAAGGCTGCTGCCGCTTCGGCAAAATCAGTGCGATAGATGTGTGAACCGCGGTATTTTTTTAATTTCGGCCAACTCGGGCTTTGATGAAAATTTTTATGGACGACCAAATGCTCGGAAAAACCAATTTCTTTTAATCCGCATTTGACGGCCTGTTCCAGCATTTCCTCCGCGGAATTGCGCCCGTCAGAAAACAGCGTATGGGTATGATAGGAATAATTTTGCATTATTTACGCTTCATAGTAAGGCAAAAGTTCAATATCTTCCCCTTCTGCAGAGGCTTGGATATCAATTCCGATATTTTGCAGATTATGAACAAGGTTCGGGTAACCGCGCAAGGCGTAAGACGGTGTTTCAATTGTGCTTTTGCCGTCTGCAATTGCCGCTGTTATTATCAATCCGGCAGTTCCGCGCAAATCCATTCCTTCAACATCTGCAGAATGATATTTTGACGGGTGGATCTTAACCAGCAGCGCTTCTTTATTTGCAATAACCTGACTGGTGACGATATCAATTTTTTCGCTGTCACAATTTAAGCCGAATTTGCGCATTTCCTTCAGATGGCCGTCACGTCCGGGCCAAATGGCATCCGTCATTAATGAATCTGTTTGGGCAAGCCCCAAAACCGGCGTCCAAATTTGTTGAATATCTGTTTCGGCTCCGGGGAAAGGCGTCATTTGCATAAGAATACCGTCAAAATCCGGCCGGTTGCGAAAGTTAAAGCTTAACTGTGTCCGGTCCGGAGAATAGAAAATACCGCTTTTGAACATTTTATTCAGCTGAGAAAACCACGGGCGGCAATGTTCGAAATTAATACCGTTTAACTGAATTTCGCCTTTGGTTCCCAAGGCCAGCAATGCATAAGTTGCGGCTTCAATCCTGTCCGGAATGACATAAAAGTTTCCGCCCCTCAGCAAGGATTTGTTTTTACCGTCATAGATTATGCCGGTGCTCTCATTGCCGGACAAACCTAATCCCATTTGCTGCAGCATGTTAACCAGATTGGAAACTTCCGGTTCCAACGAGGCATTATAAATCATTTTAACATCCTGCGCGCCGGCAACGGCCAGAAGCCAGTGAAAGGTTGCGCCGTGAGAAACCCGCAATGTAGTATAAATCGGGCGAACGGTTTCCGGATTTTTACAGGGCAGGGTAAAGATGAGATAATTGCCTTTATCGGAGTTTTCTTCTTCAATGGAAGCGCCCAAGACAGAGCGGATCAAGTCTTCATGAAAATCTGTCGGACGTTTGCCGCCAAAAGAGCAGCCGCCGGGGACATAAACTTTTAAACTGTCAAATTCTTTGGTATAACGAAAACGGGCGAGCAGTGACCCCCAGAGGTAATAGCTGGCGCGAATATGCGAGGCTTTTTGCGAGACAATATTATTTGTGATTTTAGCGGCATGGAGGTACAAAATTTTCTGACGGAAGTTATAGCGGACATCGACGCCGAGTTCAATCAGTATCCGGCCAAGCTCAAGAACATCGCTGATATTTGGCACATTATGGAGAATGACAGGCTCGTTTGTCAGCAAAGAAGCGCACATCAGTCCGAGAATCGAATTTTTGGCACCACTGATATCAACTGATCCGGCAACAGGATTGCCGCCGTTAATGACTAATTTTTTGGGAATAAAGAACCTTGATTTTATCATTGCGCACCTCCAATTATCTGAATGTGCGTATTATAAGTCCCAATGGTTAATTCCGGCTTAATATCATTTGCTTTTTATTTGCAGCAGCGCATAAACGTCTTCTCCGCAAAGGGTATCAAAATGCTGTTTTAAGGGCAGGGCGTCGCGAATCAGGTTTTGTTTTTGTCTGGCCGAAAGATGATAGCGTCCGGCAATTCCTTCTGCCCGCTGTTCGATTGTTACAAAGTTGAACCCTTCGGTCAGCATATCGCAAAGCTGGATCAGGCGGTCATAGTCATCATAAACAAGCCGGGCTAATTTTTCTTTTGCCCAGCAGAGCCAGTCTGCGGGATAATTATATTCGTCATCCGAAAAATCTTTGATATGAAACGTATGCGTCAGGCAAATACGGGCAACATCATCATAGCCTAATGCCGTCATTTCCTCATATCCTTCACGGGCATGAAAGCGGTTTTCTTCCCGTTCGTTAATTCTTTTGCCAAAATCATGCAGCAAGCCGAGAACATAAGCTTTTTGCGCGTCCAAGGCCGGAACTTTTTCTGCTATTATTTTAGCAAAACGGGCAACGCCGCGGGTATGAAAAACGTAGGCGTCGCGATCTTTGAAAGGGTAGGGTTTGGACAGGCGGTTAAGAATTACCGCATGCCAGAGTTTCTCGGCCGTGACCAGATCCGGAAATTTGGGTTTCATCTAAGTTTACTCCGATTAGGTTATAAATATCCCGACCGCAAAGATGTTCAAAATATGACTTAATCCGGCACAAATGTTTCACGTGAATCAAAAGGTTTGGATTGTTATATCGTCTGGCCAGACTGGCAAAACGATATTCTATCGAGCAAGTCGTGCCTTTATCATTCAAAACATCCGCCAGCTGTAACAACAGGTCATAATCATTATAGGTCACGTTTTTGAGATAGGCCTGACATTGCAGCAAATCTTCATGCGGCTGGGTAAAAGTGTTAATATCAAAATTCTTATCATAAAAGCTGTGCGTTATGCAGATGCGGGCAACATCGTCATAGCCGAGCGCCGTCATCCATTCATAGCCGACGTTTGCATGAAAGCGGTGTTCCGCAAATTCATCAATGCAACGGCCGCAGTCATGGAGCAGCCCTAAAACATAGGCTTTTTCCGTATCTAAATCAGGACAGAAAGCCGCAATTTTTTCAGCTATGGCTGCAACGGTATGGCAATGTTTGCGAAATTCGGCTTCCCATTCCGGTTTAAACGGATATTTGGTCGCATTACGTTTTTGAATCACTGTTTCAAAAATTCTATCTGCTTGTTGGCGCGTGGGATATAACCGATTCATTTTCATTACTTCTTTTTTAAATACATTGTTTAAATTATACCGATATTTTCTGATCTATTTGCAACAGGTCATAAATATCACACCGGCATTTTTCATCAAAATATTTTTTTAGCTCATTCAGACGGCTGACGGACATATTTACAATTTCATTATTTAAGTTATGACGTTTGGCGACGCTGTTAAAGCGATATTCTATCGTACACTGCTGTCCGCAATCGTTCAGAATATCCGCCAGCTGGATAAGATAATCATAGTCATCAAAAGAGATTTGTTTTAAGAGTTCTCTGCTCCGGATATAATCCTGCGGCTTCATCCGGTACATAGACAAGTTCAGCTGCGGTTCATAAAAACAATGCGTGAAAGCAATGCGGGCGGCAGACGGCATATTATTTTTAATAAGATAATCAAAACCGGTCAGACCGTGAAAAGTTCCTTCGCTTCGTTCATCGCTTATTCTGCCGGCATCATGAAGCAGGCCTAAAATATATGACTTTTCCGGATTCAAATTTTGAGCGGCCGAGGCGATTTTTTCTGAAATATAAGCAACAGACAGGCAATGGTTTTTAAATTTTTGTTCGACTTCCGGCGTAAAGGGGCAAGCCGATTTTCTGCGGACGCTCAGTACTGTATCTAATAAATTTTGTGCTTTTTCTAATTCTGTCATTTTTTACCTGTTAACATAAGCTAAAATTGCCATGATGGCCGCCGGTGTTACGCCGGGGATACGTGAAGCCTCGCCGATTGTGGACGGGCGGACTTTTGTTAATTTAAATACCATTTCACGCGACAAACCGCCAATCTTGGCGTAATCAATATCATCACGCAAGCGCAGATTTTCATCTTTTTTGAAAATCTGAATATCAGCCATCTGACGCTTCAGATATCCGGAATATTTCGCTTCAACCTCAATTTCTTCATAAACGTCCGGCGGAATATCACTCAGCTCCGGCCAGATTGCCGTAACTGTTTCACGTGAAACATCAGCATAAGACATGACGTTAAAAGCCGTTCTTCTGGTTCCGTCTTTTTTGGTCTTAACACCAAATTTTTCTAACTCATTCGGTGTGATAAACAAAGTATCCGCTATGTGACGGTACTGAGATATTTGCGCCATTTTAGCTTTAAATACACTGTATCTTTCTTCTCCGACACAACCTGCCTGATACCCTTTTTCCGTCAAACGGGCGTCAGCGTTGTCAGCACGCAGATAAAGACGGTATTCAGAGCGTGACGTAAACATTCGATAAGGCTCGTCAACGCCTTTGGTTATTAAATCATCAACCATAACGCCGATATAGGCCTCACTGCGGTCAATTTCAAAACCGGAACGATTCAGAGCTTTTAATCCGGCGTTGACGCCGGCAAGAAGCCCCTGAGCCGCGGCCTCTTCATAACCGGTCGTGCCATTAATCTGACCGGCCAAGAACAGTCCGGAAACTTTTTTGCATTCCAGATGATTGTTTAATTCCTGCGGATCAACGTAATCATATTCGATAGCATAGGCCGGCCGGATTATTTCAACATTTTCCAGCCCCTTAATCGTATGAATAAACTCAGCTTGCACATCTGCCGGCAGAGACGTTGAAATACCATTCGGATAGACGACATCCGTATTCAGCCCTTCCGGCTCCAAAAAAATCTGGTGGCTGGTACGGTCAGCGAATTTGACAAGTTTATCTTCAATACTCGGGCAGTAGCGCGGGCCAATACCTGTAATCAGGCCGGAAAAGAGGGCACATTTATCAAAATTAGCCCGAATAATTTCATGCGTCTTCTCATTTGTATGCGTGACATAGCATTGAATTTGCGGATTGGTAATTTCTTTAGTCAGGTAAGAAAAAGGTATTGCCGGATTGTCTCCGTCCTGCGTTTCTAAAATTTCCCAGTTGATTGTCTTACCGTTCAAACGCGCCGGCGTACCGGTCTTCAACCTTCCGACTTTAAGGCCTTTTGACTTTAAATACGGTGTTATACCTTCACAGGTTACATCATTTACCCGTCCGCCGACAGTCGTTTGATGACCGATAAACATCACACCGTTCAAAAAAGTGCCAGATGTCAGAATCACTGTTTTAGACTTCAGCTGTTCGCCGTCAGCCAGAATTACGCCGGAAATTTTATCGTTCTCAAAAGCAAGACCTTCAACGGCGGCCTCAATAATCTGTAAGTTTTTTTGTTCGCGCAGCGCTTTAAGCATATGCTTTTTATACAATTCCCGGTCAGCCTGAGCGCGCGGCCCTCTCACGGCCGGTCCTTTGGAGGCATTTAACATACGAAACTGAATGCCGGCCTTGTCAATGACTTTTGCCATCAGGCCGTCAAGCGCGTCTATTTCTCTTACCAAATGGCCTTTTCCCAATCCGCCGATTGCCGGATTGCAGGACATTTCGCCAATTGTAGAAATTTTATGAGTTATTAAAGCCGTTTTTGCTCCGACACGGGCTGCCGCCGCACAAGCTTCGCAGCCGGCATGGCCTCCGCCGACGACGATTACGTCAAATTCGTTATTATTCATTATCTTAGACCTGAGTTCCTTTTGTCTTGGGTATAATATAATTGATAAAAGTTTGCAAGTGATTAATAGAGGGAAAATATGTCCTTATCTCTTAATTCACTTTTATTTTCTTCCTTTTTATATTTTCCCTTCTGTCTTCCTCTATATTTTTTTCTTCCGCAACCAACTTTTTGCTATTCGTTCCTTTTTGTCGCAGCTTTTTCTTTTTTTTATTTTGAGGTTTTGTTTTTTCATATAGTTGGTTTCTTCTTTCTTACTTTTGCTTGACCAAAAGTAAGCAAAAGTCAAGCCCAACCTCATTTTCTAAGCTTTCAGCCCAAAGTTAAGGTCGCTACGCTCCATTACCCTTTGCTTAATTATCATCTCTTTGGGCCAAAAGCTAAGAAATCATTCGGTAATCGGGTGGGGCTAACTCCCCCTGTCCCCCTCTTAACAAAGAGGGGGAAATATGTAGAACTTTCGGTTTTTACTCTAAAACCTAAGCTATTTGCAAAGGGCACCCCAGTCGTGCCGGATGAGAGGAATGTGCTTCAAAGAAAAAGCAACGTCATTCTGAGTGCAACGAAGAATCCAGTCAGATAAATCAGCTATATTATTAAACTGGATCCTTCGCTTCGCTCAGGATGACAAAGAAAGAGGCTCAGAATGACCCGTGCGACGGGTGGCGGTCGGGAGGCCGACGGCCGTTAGTTGTCAGCTCACTGCCTAGAGGGTCGCATTGCTATGGCGAAATGTGTGGGAGAGGAAGTGCTTTGAAGCACTGTCATTCTCGGGCTTGACCCGAGAATCCATAAAGATAATAGCACTGTACTTGTTTCCTTATGGATTGCCGGATCGAAGTCCGGCAATGACCTGCACGGCAGGTGCGCGGCAATGTCATCAGCAATGTGCTCCAGAAACCGCGGCCGAACGTCGGCGACGGTCGGTTTGTACAGTGCCTTGAAACCCGCGTTGCTGTGGCGAAATGCGTGGGAGAGGAAGTGCTTTGAAGCCTAACTCCCCCTCTTAGCAAAGAGGAGGAAAAAGAAAGGTGCTCTGGCGGGGGTTGTGGGGAAGGATGTACTTTGAAATGAAAAAAGCGGGAGAGTGTCCCGCTTTTTCTTATTGCCATGGAGAGGTTTGGGCATCGGACAATTTGATATCAAACACCTTGTCGAAGAAAGAGAACAAATATACGTATTCATCCATACGCAGGTTGCCCTTATTTTTCCTTAATCTTTCTATTTTTCCTTCCAAAAAGTCTATATGATTAGACAGCTCGGCGCTTGTCAAACCCCGTTCCGTCATTATCCGGTCTAATTCCTGATTACAATAAGCCCGAAAGTTCTTATACCATTTTTTTCTATATTCTCTTGATA
This sequence comes from uncultured Pseudomonadota bacterium, assembly GCA_902495305.1. Lineage (GTDB taxonomy): Bacteria > Pseudomonadota > Alphaproteobacteria > RF32 > CAG-239 > MGBC133411. The sequence continues at coordinate 10,745 of CABUWG010000004.1, forward strand.
ACATTTTATTTTAGCTCCTTGATTTTGTTAAAACAAAACCACCCGATAAAGGGTGGCGGAGCTAGAAAACTGCGATAAATCAGTCACCGTTATTCGCCCGCAAAGCGGCTTATTTCCGGTACTCCGCCAAATGCGGAATTTATCGAGATGTTTTCTAGACACCACAGTCCGTCTCCGGACTGCGAGGTTTATAATAAACGAATCTATGGTTTTTGCAAGCGGATTTTATTATTTGCCTATACAGAAATCACCAAATATCTTATCCAAAATATCATCGACTTCAATGCGGCCGGTGATTTTGCCCAAAGCCCGTGCAGCCAGACGAACATCTTCCGCCGTCAATTCTATTTCTTTGCCAAAGCTGAAATTCTGTAGATTATCCATAACTTCCTGCAAAGCTTCACGGTAACGGCTGCGGGTTATCAGCAGGTTGGAATTAGAGGTGAAACGTTCACAAATAAAGTTATAAATCTCATCAAGGATTTGTGAAATACCTTCCTTTTGTTTGGCAGAAATCAAAATACATCCTTGTTTTTGCAATTCAGAACACTGTTCAGAAGTTAATTTATCACATTTATTTGCAACAAGCAGCGTATTGTTTTTAAACGAATTTCTAATATTATCAAAGATTTGAACACTATCTTTATCAGCATCAAATAAACATATGATATAATCAGCCGATTTTATCTTGCCGTAAGCAATTTCAATGCCTTTTTTCTCAATTTCCTCATTTGCTTCCCGCAGGCCGGCGGTATCGGTAAACATAACCGGATAGCCTTTAATATCCAGATGAATATCTATGGCATCGCGGGTTGTACCGGCAATGTCCGAAACAATTACGGCTTCACGATTGGCAACGGCGTTCAGCAGGCTTGATTTTCCGGCGTTCGGCGGCCCGACAATCACAACCCGAAAACCTTCGCGCAGGCGTTCACCGATATTATCACCTTTTAAATGATTATGAACGCTGTTTTCTAGTTTAAATACATTGTTTTTCATATCGGACATCACGCTGCTGGGGATTTCTTCTTCCGGAAAATCGATAAATGCCTCAAGGTGGGCCAGAATTTTCAGCAGTTGTTCCCGCCAATCATCGTACAGGTTCTTCAAACCGCCTTCCATCTGGCGCATGGCATATTTTTGCTGTTCCGAGGTTTCTGCGTCAATAAGGTCTGCCAAGCCTTCGGCTTCGGTCAAATCCATTTTGCCGTTATAAAATGCCCGTTTGGAAAATTCTCCCGGTTCGGCCATGCGGTAACCTTCCAACTCCGAAAGGCCGGAAAGGACTCCGGAAATTACGGCCTTGGAGCCATGAGTCTGGATTTCGACAATATCTTCTCCGGTAAAAGAATTCGGCGCCTTAAAATACAAAATAAGGCATTTATCGAGCGTATTGCCGTTTTTGACATCTTTGAGGCTGACAAAATAAGCATAGCGCGGTTTGATTGCCGTGGTGTCCAGATTTGTCATTGCTTTGACTGCGGCGAGGGCATTGCTGCCGGAAATGCGGATGACCGCAACGCCGGATTTGCCATAAACCGTCGAAAGGGCATAAATTGTCTTATTGTCCATTTGTAACCTCAAAGATAAAAAAGTTTTTCCGTTTTAGTTATAATTCAACCAAAAAATTTGGCAAGTTTTAAAATCAGGCGATTTTTTGACCGCAGAGCGCTTTTTTACCTGTTGTTAACAAATCTATCATAGAATCGTTCAAAATCCTCTGTATGGGCTTTATACGGACTCGATTTTTAACCACTGAAAGTTAGCAATATGATTATAAATAAACCAAAGCTTATTATATGGGATTTTGACGGCGTTATCTCCGACACCGAGCATTTATGGCTGACTAATTGGCAAATTCTTTTGAAGAAGCGGCTGGGCATTGACTGGGATTTTGAAACCGTTAACTTACATCTGGGCGGAATGAGCCCGAAGACGAAGATTGAGAATTTAGCCAAGCTTGGCATTGTCATTGACAATGATTTTATTGACGAACTGAAAATTCTTGACTGGCAGGCCATGGAAAAAATGTTGCCGGTTGACGGTGTGGAAAGCATTTTTGAACTGGAAGCGTTTGCACAATGCATTGCAACCGGCGGCAACCGCGACAAAACGGAAAAAAAACTCGACGTCTTAGGCTTTAATCATTATTTTCAGCCGGAATGCATTTTTACGGCTCAACAGGTGGAGCATGGCAAGCCGGAGCCGGATTTGTTTTTATTTGCCGCCCGACAAATGGGATATCAGCCTGAAGACTGCGTTGTGATTGAAGATTCCCTTGCCGGCCTGACGGCAGCCCAAAAGGCGGAAATGACCGCTTTTGCTTATCTTGGCTGCCCGATGAACAATCATCCCGCTTATATTGAGAAAGTAAAAGCAATCGGCATAAAAAACATCTTTTTTGATATGAAAGACGTTAAAAAGGCTCTGCTTTCAATAATATCTTGAACCGTAGACAAAATTATGATAAAATAAAATCCTAATTTTTATTATAATCTTTATTATTAACCGCTGAAGGAATTATGATTCCGGAGGCATAAAATTTATAAAATATGTTAGTATATGCCTTGTTTGCCCTGTTTACCGGGGTTATTGCCGGTTTGTTAATGGAGGAAATAACTGAAAAAATTATCTTCAGCATCATTGGCGCTGTTGTAGTTTTTTTAGTATGTATAACATTTTTGCCGACAATTAATTTCAATTTTTGGGCTCCTTATCTCATTATTGCCGCGATGGTATTTCTTTCATTTATCATCGGGGACGATAAAAATGTTCGTGCCTATATTGTAACTTTTACTGCTATCGTATGTGCACTCGCTACACTTTTCTTTGCTTCGCTTCCGATATTCAGAAGCAAATCGTATCGTGAGATTTTGAAAGTAACAAACGTCAGTGACTCGATGTTTGTGAACAAAATCAAAGCAATAGACGTAAAAAGTATGGTATCTGTCGACAAGCAATTTGCCTTGAAATATGCAAATTCGCTGGTAGGCAACATTCCGGGACTGGGATCCAGAGTAGAAGTTGTTGATGCATTCCGTCAGACACTGAACGGGACGCTGGTTATTGACGGCAAAGACGTTGTTTTTCAAAATCAGACCGTGTGGGTTGCCCCGCTGGAGCACAGAAGCTTTTTCAAATGGTTTTATAACGGACATACGCCCGGTTACATCATTGTTGATGCAACACAGGAGAATAAAGCCTATCTGGTAACGAATCTGAATAATGAGGATTTGGAACTTAAATATCTGGAAAGCGCTTTTTGGATGGCCGATATTGAAAGATATCTGAAGTACAACGGTTATGTGACCAGCGGACTGAACGATATTGATTTTGAAATTGACAACAGCGGCAGGCCTTATCAGGTTGTGACCACTTACAAGCCGACAATCGGGTTTGGCGGTAAGGTTGCAAACGGCGTTGTGACGATTGATGTTCAGACCGGAGATATCAAACACTATTCGATTGACGAAGCTCCGGAATGGATTGAAAGAATCCAGCCGGCAGAGTTTATCCGCGAATATGTTGATGATTACGGCAAGTATGTTCACGGTTTCTGGAATACTGTCTTTAGCGAAACAGACGTTATCAGAGCCGGAAATCAGGTCACGATTATTGATGATGCGGACAACAGCTACTGGTATGTCAGTCTGGTTTCGGCTAATTCCCATGATGATTCTTCCTGCGGGTTTATGTTGGTCGATACCCGAACAAAGGAGGCTTATCGCTTTGATATTCCGGGGATAAACGAGGTAAAGGCAGAAAATATTATCGAAGGTATAAAAATGGACGGCACGCAGGTTAATGCGACATCGCCCATTCCTTATAATATTTACGGTATTCCGACATATTTTATGACTTTGCGCAGCGCGGAAAGCGGAGAATTTATCGGATATGCCCTCTGTTCAAGACAGGACAGAACCTGCTATGCTATTGGCAAAACCAGAGAAGAAGTTGAAAATCTTTATATCAAAACCGTCAGAAATAAAGGCAATAAAATAAACAGTTTTGCTGATTCTGACGAAGCCGGAAATTTTACCGTTCAAAAAGTTTGTTTTGAAAACGGAAAATATTTCTTTATTTTCAACGAAGTATCAAATATTGAATTTTCTGCCGGCAGCGATGTGTCAAAAGAACTAAAATGGTCTGAGCCGGGTGATACCGTCAAAATATCTTACCGCAAAAGTGATGACAATACTTATGTGGTCTCAAAATTTGACAATACAAAATATCATCTTGATTTGGACTAACCTCAAAAAGAAGAGCCTTACTTTTACGGTAAGGCTCTTTGCTTTTTTTAAGAATTCATATTATTGAAAAAGTCGTCATTGTCTTTGCTCAGACGAAGCTTATCAAGCAGGAACTCCATGCCGTCGGTCATGCCCATTTGCATTAAGACGCGGCGCAAAACCCACATTTTGGACAAGCGGTCTTTATCAACCAGCAATTCTTCTTTACGCGTTCCGGAACGGGTGATGTCAATGGTCGGGAACAAGCGTTTGTCGGTCAGCTTGCGGTCCAAAATAATCTCTGAGTTGCCGGTTCCTTTGAATTCTTCAAAAATAACCTCATCCATGCGCGAACCGGTATCAATCAGCGCCGTGGCGATAATGGTCAGGGAACCGCCTTCCTCTACATTACGGGCCGCGCCGAGCAGACGTTTCGGGCGTTGCAGGGCGTTGGCGTCCACACCACCGGTCAAAACCTTGCCTGATGATGGGATTACCGTATTATAAGCACGGCCGAGGCGGGTAATGGAATCGAGCAGGATTACAACATCTTTTTTGGTTTCAACCAGCCTTTTGGCTTTTTCAATGACCATTTCGGCAACCTGAACGTGGCGGGAAGCCGGTTCATCAAAGGTTGAGGAAATAACCTCGCCTTTAACGGAGCGGGTCATATCAGTCACTTCTTCCGGACGTTCGTCAATCAGCAGTACCATCAGGTAACATTCAGGGTGATTGGTTGCAATAGCGTGGGCAATGTTTTGCAGCATAACGGTTTTACCGGTACGCGGCGGTGCCACAATCAGGCCGCGCTGGCCTTTTCCCTGCGGAGAAATCAAGTCAATCACGCGGGTGGTATAGTCTTTTTCACCGCAGATGATGTCAAAATTGAGTTTTTTGGTCGGATAGAGCGGTGTCAAATTATCAAAATTAACCCGAAGTTTGGATTTTTCCGGATCTTCAAAGTTAATGCTGTTGATTTTGGTGAGGGCAAAATAACGCTCGTTATCTTTCGGGGCACGAATTTCGCCTTCAACGGTATCGCCGGTTCTTAAGCCGAATTTTTTGACTTGTGACGGCGAAACATAGATATCGTCCGGCCCGGCCAGATAATTGGACTCCGCAGAACGTAAAAAACCGAAGCCGTCTTGCAGAACTTCGATTACACCGTCGCCGTAAATAATGTTGTCTTCATCAGCTACTTTTTTCAAAATAGCAAACATAAGGTCTTGTACCCGCATTGAGGAGGCATCGTCTATGCCTAAGTCTTCAGCCTGCGTCAGCAGCTCTTTGGGGGATTTTTGTTTGAGATCTTTTAAATTCATGATTACCTTGAAATTTGGATAGGATTAATTATTTCCTTGGAAGGTAATTTTTTTATAGTATGTTCTTTGTAAGATGTCAAATGTTTGTTAAAAAAAATTATGAACAGCCCCGCAGGGCAAACATTTAAATTTTAAAAAAGTTTTTGTTGTTTGTATATTCCTGTGAGTCTTGTGGATTATTTTTTATGCGCAGAGTTATCCAGATGTTAATAATTTGTTAAGAGAATCGTTAAGACTTTATTAACCTTCGTTAAGAATCGTTTAAGAATCTTGTAAAGACTTTTTTAACCTTTTTTGAAAAAATTTTTTATCCAGAGGGTGGGGAAGGTGGTTTGTCCCTGTATATAACTTTTAGATATAAATTCTTTTTACGGTGATAAAATTGTATAACATCCTAAAAGGGGGCTGTTATCCACAGAAACGGCGTGTTTTGTGGATAAGACTCATAAGCCTTTGTTTTGGGAGAAAGATATGAAGTTAGCTGCAATCACCGGATCTATCGGATGTGGTAAAACAACACTGGCCGGATTGGCCAGAGAGCTCGGCTATGTGGTTTTTGACGTGGATCAATGGAGCCGGAAGCTTTATTCCTGTCCGGCGTATATTGATAAAGTAGCAAATGTTTTTCCTGCCGTGATGGAAAACGGAAAGGTTAACAAGAAAAAACTGCGCAACTTGGTTTTTGGCAACAGGACGCAGCTTAAAAAGCTTGAGGCTATTGCTCATCCTTTTTTGAAACGCAAACTTATTGAAGCTGTCCGCAAAAATGCAAAATATGACGGGATTTTTGTTTTGGATGCGGCCTTGTTATTTGAAGCCGGATGGGATAAATACTGCGATTTGATTATTGTGGCCGATGTGGATTATGACACGCAAAAGCAAAGAGTGATGAAAAGGGACGGTATTTCGGCCGAGGATTTTGATAAAATTAACAATATTCAGATGAGCAATGCCGAGAAAGCTGGGTTAGCCGATGTTGTTATTGATACCGACAGGCCTCTGAATTTGTTGAAAACGGAGCTGCTTTGTATTATAGATGAATTGGCAGAAGCGTAAGAAGGACTTTTATTAATGACTAGAGAGATTGTATTTGATACCGAAACAACGGGTTTTGATCCGGAAACAGGCGATAAACTGGTAGAAATCGGTGCCGTGGAGCTGATTAACCATATTCCGACCGGCGTAACGTATCACCAGTATATTAATCCGGAGAGAGACGTGCCGGAAGATGCTTTTAAAATTCACGGTTTGTCTTATGAATATTTGAAAGATTTTCCGACTTTTGCCCAAGTGGCGGACGAATGGGTCGAGTTTGTCGGCGATGCTACTCTGGTGGCGCATAACGCCAAGTTTGATATCAACTTTGTGAATTATGAGCTTAAACAGCTCGGAAAAGAAGGATATACCTGGGACAGGGTTGTTGATACGCTCGAAATTGCCAAGATTTTGTTTCCGGGAGCAAGAAACAATCTTGACGCTTTGTGCCGGCGTTTTAATGTTGACAATACACAGCGTACATTACACGGCGCCCTGCTTGACGCGCAGCTGCTGGCAGAAGTTTATCTGGAGCTGTTGGGCGGGCGTGAGCCGAGTTTCTTGCTTGATAAGAATAAAAAACAAGCGGCGACGGTCGAAACCGCAGCGGCAGTGACGGACAGAAAGTACCGAGAGCCGCGGATTTTTGCTTTGAGTGAAGAAGCTTTGCAGTTGCATAATGACTTTTTGAATGCCAAAATCAAAGGGGCAATATGGACAGCCGTGCCGGAAGAGAAGGGTGAAAATTAGCAAATTCTTGTTTTTATTGCGATGTCGTGCTAGAATTAATTATTATTAACGGTATTGCGAGTCAGAAATGTCTGATAACAGGATAGAAGAGTTTTAGGATTGTTTGTCAATAAGGCAATGTCAGAGGCGCCGAAAGCGCATATTCTGATGGCGTAGGAATATTTTAAAATGCAGACCGGAAAAACACTTCCGATTTATGTTTATGATTCAAAAGGCGGAGAACTGACGGAATATAATCCTCCGAAAGAAGAAAGGGAGAGTATCGTGACGCGGCTTAAAGAAAGCCGGCGGCTGCATTCCTCAAGTTTGGGATATTGGCTGGAAACGGAAGAAAAAGGCCATTATGAAAGCTATTTTGATTTGTTGGCAAAGGCTGAAAGATCACAGGCTGATCCTGCACTTTGGCTCAGAAAACAGAAAGGCTTGAGCCGATAAAAAAAATCCCGAACAATCGGGATTTTTTTTATTATTATTTTTGTTCCGGCTGAGGTTGTTGCCCGTTTTGCGGTTGTTTGCGGTTTTGGTACATTGCAACAAAGTCTATCGGGTTTATCATCAGCGGCGGCAGGCCGGCGGAAATGAGCGAATTGGTGATGTAGCTGCGGGCGTAAGGGAAAAGCATCCGCGGAATTTCTATCAACAAAACAGGTTCCAAATGTTCTTCCGGAACATTCAGGGCGACAATGCCGCAATAGTCAAGTTCCAAAATAAACAGCGGCTGGGTGCTGACGATGCCGTCAATACGGATTTTTAATGAAACGTTGAAGAAATTGTCATGCAGGTGATCAGCATGGACATCAACATCAATATTTATTTCCGGCGCCTGATTCAGGTTGCGGAAAATTTCCGGCGCATGCGGAATTTCTAATGAAAAATCTTTAATATACTGGGTGCTGATCACAATCGGCGGCTGGGCTCCGGCGTTGTCATTGGCTGTCGGTTGTTCCGGGGTTTGGTTTTCTTCAGACATATATTCCTCCTAAAGTGGTGTTTTGTTTATTGATACCCTGAAAATTTTGAATCGTCAAATATTATAGTTGATAAAAGATATAATTCGGCTATATATTTATATAAGATGTGAGGATAATTTTTTTACGGAGACAGGTGTTGTCGGGATATTTTGATATTTTAATTCTTTTTGTGGTGGTTTTAGTAATTTTTAAAAGATTGCATTCTATACTTGGCTCAAATGCTGACAGTGAAAACAAAGCTAAAATAGCCGAGGAAAATGCTGCAAGGATTTTTGATATCATCATGAAAGAAGCTGAGAAAAATCAGATGGCGGAGATGTCCCGCGGCGAAGAGAAAGCCGAAAATCAGGAGAATTTGAGCGAAACAGAAAAGGTATTGCGCCAAATCCCGAATTTTGACAAAGACAAGTTTTTATACGGTGCCAAAAAGGCTTTTGAAATGGTTGTCGACTCTTTCTCCAAAGGCGATATTGAAACTTTGGAAATGCTGGTCAGCAAAAAACTGTTGAAAAAGTTTCAGGATATTATTGAACAAAGAAAAGCCGAAGGCATTGTTTCCGAGGCAGATTTCATTGGTTTTGACAAGGCCGAAATTGTTAAGGCAAAGGTTTCTGCCGATAATATTGCCAAGATTACGGTAGAATTTATTTCGCAGCAGGTTAATCTTTTGAAAAATGCCGAAGGCGAAATTATTGAAGGTGATGAAAACTTTATTCAGAATATTTCGGATACCTGGACTTTTGAACGCGCTTTGACTTCAACTAACCCCAACTGGCTGTTGGTTTCTACGAGAAAGTAAACGATGACCGGAACTAAAAATCTTAAATTATTGGCTTTGCTGCTGGCGCTTTTTGCTTGCGGCAAGGAAGAACAGCAATCCGCCGAACAGACGGAAATTCCTTTGACGGCGGAAGAAAAAATTGATAAGTCCGATTTTGAGCTCAAGCAGGTGGATTATAATTCTCTGTCAGGGTGGAAGAAAGACGATTTGGCAACGGCAATGCAGGCTTTTGCCCTTTCCTGCCAAAAAATTATGGCGTCTGACAGCGAGTTTCTTTCCGATAAGGCTTTGGTTAAAATTCCGACGGCAGCTTATAAGGAAATTTGTCAGAAGCTTGAAACAACGGCGCCGCTGGAATATCCGAATTTTATCGAGCAGAATTTTACGCCGTATCAGGTTTTGTTCAAGGGGAATGACATCGGGCAGTTTACGTCTTATTTTGAACCGACAATTCAGGTTTCGGTTACCCGCAGTCACGGGTATAATTATCCGATTTACGGTCGTCCGTATGATTTGTTTGAAATGAATCTGAAAGATTTTGACGAGGCTTATCCTAATAAAAAGCTTATGGGACGCGTGGTCGGGCAAAAATTTGTGCCTTATTTTACGAGAGACGAGATTTCTAAGACCATGATGAAAGCGCCGGTGATTTTATGGGCTGCCAATCCGGTTGATTTGTATATTGCGCAGATTCAGGGTTCTGCCGTAGCCGAGACGGAAGACGGCAAGCAGGTCCGGATTGCCTATGACAGCAACAACGGGCATAAATTTACCGGAATCGGGCGGATTTTGCTGGAAAGACGGCTTATCCGAAAAGATAAGGCTTCGATGATGGAAATCAAAAAATGGATGCACGAGAATTATGACGTGGCAAAAGACCTGATGAATGAGAACAAACGTTATGTTTTTCACAGGTTGTCATACGAGAGCGGTCCGGTTGGCGCAGAAGGTGTGGTCTTGACGGCGGGCAGAAGTCTGGCCGTGGATGAAAACTATATTCCTTATGGCAGTTTGCTCTGGCTGGAAACGGCTTTGCCGAAATACGGCGAGACTTATAAAATGGTTGTTGCGCAGGATACCGGAGAAGCCATTAAAGGTGCTATCCGCGGTGACTATTTCTGGGGAACAGGCAGTGATGACGTTTTGGAACTGGCCGGAAAAATGAATTCGACCGGACGCTATTTTATTTTTGTTCCCAAAGGCGTGGAGGTTAATCAATAGCCATGGTGCGCAAATCTCCCAATAAGGCAGATGCTTTGGTTTATAAAGCATTGCAAAAGGCAATAGAGCAGGACAGGCTGCGGGTCTATCTGGATTATGCCAGAATAAACCGCCCGCAGTCGCCGGTTTATGATCCGTGGGAGTGTTTGCTTCCGGTTTTGGTGCCGGTGATTATCGGCCTGCTGCTGATTATCAGCGTCGGCGTATTGTTCGGGTTGTTGTTTATTGTGGTTATGATTTTGGTTTACAGTACTTATGTGAAAAAAATTATGCATAAAAAGCTGATTGAAAGGACCAAAAAGTTTTTGATCGCGGATTATGACAATTGTTGCAAGCTCTGGGAATTTGGTGGCATTGTGCTGGTGAATACAAAAAACAAAAAAATTGGCTGCGTGGCGCCGGAAGGCGACTGGAAAGATTTTGTCGTGCTGAATTATGCCGACTTGATGGTTGACCATAATGAAAAATCTGAACAAAAATCCGAAGACGACAGATCCCAAACAGCCTGAAGATACTGATTTTTGGCAGGAGGTTGTAAAAGGCGTGCGGAAAATTCCGACGCCTAACGTTGACTTGTCAAAGCCGCAGACAGCGTTGCCGGAGATCAGGCAGAATATCAACATTTTTGAGTTTTATCAGGGCGAACGTCTGGATTATCTTCGGGCCGGCAGTTTTAACAATATTGATGCCAATACCGTCAAACGGTTTAAACGCGGGGAATTCAAGATAGAGGCGCGTTTGGATTTGCATGGTTGTCTGGTTGACGAGGCTTATCAGAAAGTGGAAACTTTTTTGCAAAATGCTGTTCGGCGCGGTTTGCGCTGTGTGCAGATCATTACCGGAAAAGGCTTACATCGCGAGGATGAAGATATTTTTGCTGCCCGCGGCGTACTGAAAGATCTGGTGCCGCAATGGCTGAATCAGGATCATATCCGTCCGTTGCTGCTGGCTTTTGACTATTCTCCGGTCAGTGAGGGCGGAGACGGCGCTTTAATGCTGTTGTTACGCCGTAAGCCTAGTTCCTGATTTTTTTATCCGTACTGTGGCAATAAGCGGCAATCGGGCAGTTTGAGCAGTCCGGATTTTGGGCTTTGCAGACATATCTTCCGAACAAGACAAGCCAGTGGTTGGCATTTTTTTTGAAATTATCCGGCAAGACGCTGTTTAAATCTTTTTCAACTTCCAGCGGGTTTTTGCCTTGACTGAAATCCAGCCGATGAGAAATGCGGAAGACATGGGTATCAACGGCAATTGTCGGTTTGTCAAACCAAACATTCAGGACAACATTGGCGGTTTTGCGTCCGACGCCGGCAAGACTTTCCAGTGCCGTGCGGTCAGAGGGGACTTCGCCGTTGTATTTTTCGACCAGTTCCTTGCTCATTGCCATAATGTTTTTGGCTTTGTTGTTATAGAGGCCGATGGTTTTGATGTATTCTTTGAGTTTGTCAATGCCAAGCGCCAGAATTTGCTGTGGCGTTTCAGCGATTTTGAAGAGTTCTTTGGTGGCTTTGTTGACGCCTTTGTCGGTACTTTGGGCAGAAAGGATGACGGCAACCAGCAAGGTATAGGCATTATGAAAATCGAGTTCGCAGCGCGGATTGGGATCCCGCTGATTGAAAATATCCATGATTTCCAGAATTTCTTTTGTGTTTCTCATCAGGCTTTTACTCCTCCGGCGCCGGCTGCTTTGGGCGCGTTCTCGTCTAACGGCCAGCGGGGGCGCGGTTTGAAATCCAAGTCGTTGGTATAACCGGCGCGGAATCTTTCCAGTCCGGCCCAGGCGATCATGACGCCGTTGTCGGTGCAGAAACGGACGGGAGGAGCGGAGAAAACCATGTTATTGGCTTTAGCCAGAAGTTCCAGCCGGTTTCTTAAAAAGGTGTTGGATGCCACGCCGCCGGAAACGACAAGGTCTTTGCCTTCGGGATAATGTTCCTGAAAATAACGGATGGCTTTTTCAAGCTTGTGACAAAGGCTTTCGGTAACGGCAAACTGAAAACCGGCGCAGATATCGGCCACATCCTGCTCGGGCAGAAGAGCGTGTTCCAAGATGCCGTCCTTTGAGTAGGATTCAATAATTTTGCGTACGGCGGTTTTTAATCCCGAGAAAGAAAGGTTGCAGTCCGGAGAATTGAAAAGCGGGCGCGGCAGAACAAAGCGGCGGCTGTTGCCGACATCTGCCATTTTTTCTATCATCGGGCCGCCGGGGTAGCCCAAGCCCAGCATTTTTGACACTTTGTCAAAAGCCTCGCCGGCCGCATCGTCAATCGTGGTTCCGAGGCGTTGGTATTCTCCGACATTTTTTACGACTAAAATTTGACAATGTCCGCCGGAAACAAGTAATAGTAGATAAGGGTATTGTACGTCACTGGTCAGTCTGGCGGCTAAGGCATGGCCTTCCAGATGGTTTACGGCAACAAAAGGTTTGTTTAAGGCCAGAGCCATGGCTTTGGCTGCCATTACGCCGACGACAACGCCGCCGATCAGTCCGGGGCCGGAAGAGGCCGCAACAGCGTCAATATCGTCTGGTTTTAATCCGGCTTTGGAAAAGGTATGTTCAATAATCTCGTCAATATGTTCCAAATGCGAGCGGGCGGCAATTTCCGGTACGACACCGCCGAAAGGTTTGTGTTCTTCAAGCTGGGTCAAAAGGCATTCGCCTAATATTTGCCGCTTATCATTGACAATGGCGGCGGCTGTTTCGTCGCAGCTGCTCTCTATTCCTAAAACTATCATTGCTTATCTCTTTTTTATTGCAGTTTTTTTTTAATTATATACACTATAAAATAGTTTATTGCAAAGGCAAAATTTCAGGCGAAAGGTTGAAAATGGCAAATAAAATCGAGAAAAAGGAATCTGCGGCGGAAGAAACGGCTCCGGTAAAGAAAGTTTCGGGCAGCGGGCATTCTTCGGCGAAAATTCTGGTGCTGATTTTGGTTCTGGGCGCCGGATGGGGAATTTATAAGAATCCGCAGCTGGTTGAAAGAGCAAAAGCGCTGCTTGCAGAATCGGCGGCACGGTATTCGGAGAACTTGCCGGAAAAACAACCGATCCAAACAGATATTCAGGATTTGCAAAACCAGATTGCAATGCTGAGGACGGAGCTTTTTAATCTGAAGAATTCTTTGCCGGCAGAAGGAGAGCCGGTTGACGTGCAGAAGCTGAACGAGCTTTATGACAAGTTTGACGCCATTGAAAAAACAAATATGAATATTATCAATTCCAAGGCGGATGCTTCGGCCTTGCTGGGAATGATGACGCGGCTTGACGAGGCTGAAAGCAAGCTGAAACTGATCAGCAGGGCAACAGATGAGAATGCGTTGATTTTGACGGCGGCGATGATGGTTAAAGAAGCGTCCGGCCGCGGCGGAAATTTTGTTTATGAAGCAGAAGTTTTGCAGCAGCTGGCCCAAGGGAATCCGCGTCTGGCGGAACCTCTGGCCGTGATTGCCAAAACGGCACCGTCCGGAATTGTAACAAATGCACGCCTTATTAACGAATTTGAAAGTATTTATGGTGCCATACTAAAGAAGCAAAAAGATGCGGCAGCCCAGACATGGAAAGACCGGATTTTGAGCAAACTGAGCGACTTTGTAAAAGTCCGGAAAGTTAATGAAGCGGAAGAGGCAGAAATGCAAATTCTGCAGAATTTGAAGAATATCAGAGACCTTGTGCGGGAAGAGAATTTTGTTCAGGCGGCAGAAGAGCTGCGTTTGCCCGAGAATGAGGCCTTGCTGGAAGATGCCGGTTTGCGGAAGTGGCAGGAAAAGGCTTTGGCCAAGGTTGATTTTGAACAGGCCGTGAGCAGGATTTCTACTTATTCTCTGGCAGCTATGAAAGTCAATGCGATTAAAAAGGAGACAATGGAATGACCAGAAAAATATCTACATTTATCTTTATTGGTCTGATTTTTACCGTCATCGTCTGGATGTTGGACAAGGCCAGCGTGGTAACCGTCGATTGGCGCAGTTATCATGAGATTTTATCCGTGCCGGAGCTCATGCTTCTGGTGTTGATGTTTGTGCTGGTTATTGACGTGTGCAACCGGATTTGCCGCAAGATATTCAATTTGCAGGTCAGAGAGGCCTATAAGGCTTCTTATCTTGAAAATGAGATTAAGGAAAATGCCGCAATTGATGTTCTGGCCGGAAAAATCAGCGAAAAAATCGTCATTGACCGCAAAGATTTTGACAAGTCGCTGCTTTTGGTTTTAAGAGCCATGACGGCAATTACGGCCGGTGATATGAACGAAGCCCGCTTTCATATTAAAAATCTGAAAAAAGTGATTGGCAATGATCCGATTATTGATGTTTTGAAGATGAAAATTTATAAGGGCGAGAAAAATTATGACAAGATGGAAGAGCTGTCGGCCAGAATTATGAAAAACAGCGATATTCAGATTGTCGGCATGAAAGCCGCCGTTGAAGCCCAAATGGAAAAAAGAGAGTTTAAAGAAGCGCTGGCTACCGCAAACCGCGCGTTTGAGCTGCGGCAGGATTTGTACTGGATTATTGAAAGCGCGTTTGAGCTGCGTGCCAAAGCGCAGGACTGGGAAGGCGCTTTGCAGGTGCTTGATGCCGGCCGCAAGAAGAAAATTATTCCGGCGGATAAATACAAACGGCTGAAGGCCATCGTTCTGTTTGAACGGGCTAAAGATTTTCAGAAAGCCGGCGATGAGGTTAATTTCTTTAAGTTTTGTTCACAGGCGGTTGAAGCCGATGATACGCTGGTTCCGGCAGCCGTGGCTTTGGCAGAGTATTATAAAAATAACGACAATCAGGTGCGCAAGGCTGCTGATATTTTGTTGCGGGTATGGAAAAAGAATCCGACGGACGAAGCGGCTTATGCCTATTTGGATTTGTATCATCATAATGATGTTAATGCCAAAATTCAGAACATGGAAAGTTTGGCTATGTCCAATTCTCTCCGGCCGTCTTTGAATAACCGGATTTTGGCAGAGTTGTGCGCCGAGGCCGGAAAATGGAAAAAGGCCAAAGGCGAACTGGAAATCTTTTTGATTAACAATCCCTGCACAAAGAGAGTTTGCTCTTTGATTGCGGAATATGAAGAAGTTTTTAACAAAAACAAAAAAGAAGCAAAGTCCTGGAAAGACAAATATAAAAACTGTGCCGAAGATTCCGGCTGGGTTTGTGAAGAATGCGGCGAAAAAACTGCGGAATGGCATTCTGTATGTCCGAAGTGCAAGGCTTTCGGCGCTGAAAAATGGCATTTGTATGTGGAGCAGGATAAACAGGAAGCCGATATGTCCAATGACGGCTATGAAGATGAAGACGAGGAGTAACCGCTGATGAACAATTCCGAGCTTAGAGATATCTGGGCGGCAAAATATGCCAATGTTGACAGGACCTTAGCCCGGATGAAAGAGGTTAAGGCAGCGGCAACGGCCTTTAATACCAATGTTGACGCGGTTCTTAAAATCAGCGGAAAAAAACTGCAGGAGCTGATTGAAAAGTTTGGCCTGAGCTGGGATGGCCTGAATAATATTGAGGAACTGAAGCTTTTGCATGCTACGGATGTGATTAAGGGCGTGTTTAAGTGTTTTTCCCGCGGGATTGCCGAAGAATGGCTGACCGAGGACAAGGTGGTTTTTGACTGGATGGTTGAAAACATCGGTTATGACCGGCTGCAGATGGGCGGTCAGGGCGGTATTGTTGCCAATGCGTTGGCAGCGGCGGGTGTGTCCAAGGTTTATGCGCATACCAATTCTTTGCCCAAACTGCAGGCCGAGCAATTTCTGAAGCTGGATAATCTGGTTTCTTTTGATGAAAACGGTATGGAAAAACCGGCTTGCCGGATTAACCGCGGGCAGGATATTCCGCTTATTCACTGGATTTTGGAATTTGACAAAGGTGATGAGCTGACGGTTGAGGGGCATCGGGTTGTTTGTCCGAAGTCCAATCGTTTTATTGCCACTTATGATCCTTTGAATCTTAATCTGGTGAAAGATGACGCTTTTGTGCGTTTTTCAGAAACGCATCCGATAGACTTTATTGTTTTGTCGGGTTTTCATGCTCTGACAGCCAATAAGGGCGGCTGTGCGCTGATTGAGGACGTTTTGCCGCTGATAAAAAGCTGGAAAAAGGTTAATCCGCAGGGAATCGTCCATTTGGAAGTGGCTTCAACGCAAGATATTGCCGTCAGAAAAGCAATTGTCAGCCAGATTGCGCCGCTGGTTGATTCAATCGGTCTGAACGAGCGTGAAACAATAGATGTGCTTCAAGTTATCGGCGAAGAAAAATTTGCTGCCGAATGTGAGGAAAATACCGACAGCGCCCATATGCTGGAGGCTGTTTTCCGGATTAAGGAAAAAGTTGGCTGTCCGCGGGTTCAGCTGCATATGTTCGGGTTGTATCTGACTTTGCAGGACAAGGGTTTTCGGATCAAGCCGCAGGAGAATTTACGCGGAATGTGTCTGGCAGCCGTGGCGGCGGCCGGAAAAGCCAGTCTGGGCAAAGTTGAAAAACCTGAGGATTTTGTTGTGCGTAAAGATACACCGGTGAATGACGAGGCTTTGAATGTTTTGAAGAAAGCCGCAGCTTATGCCCAAAATGAAAAGCTGGAAGTAGACGGTATTATTGATTTTCGGGGCTATGACCTGATTGCGATACCGACGATTTTGGTTCCGAAACCTGTGACATTGGTTGGGATGGGAGATACTATATCTTCAATTTCCCTCGTCTCCTCTCGGTAAAAGTAAAACCGCGCTCTGTGATCACCTAATACAGAAAAAAGAATTTTAGCTAAGTCATGTATGTCTTTATACACTCCTGTCGCTAAAATTCTTTTTTCTTATTATCTGACTTACATATCGCGGTTTTACAGCGGCCTGAGGCGAGTATGCTTGAGTTTTAAACCTTTTTTTGTACACGTCGAATTTTGCTCCACCAATAGCACCGGCCTTTATCAAACTTTTATAAAAAACGCGTATAATGGCCGACTAATACAGATTTCGCGGGCTGGAGAAATGCTCATGTACTACTTTGTACCTTAGGCATCTAGGCTCGCTATGGTTGCTCACGCTTCCCTCGCTTGCCAAGATGTTCCAAAGAGCTTGCAGACAAAAACAACCGAAGTAACGGTTGTTTTTTGCGTAGCGCTTGCTTTTTCCACCCTAAAATCTTATTATTCGGCTCATTCTCCGCAGTTCTTACAGCGGCTAGAGGAGAGTATGTTTGTGTGTTCTGGCCGCTCATGCTTGTTTCTTTTCTTCACTCTCCAATGTTATATACTCCGGTGGGATGAGGCCGTTTTTCAGGACAAGCAGGTAGTAAGGCACGACAGAAAAGCGCAGGCCGAGTTTTTCATCGCAGGCAGACCAGTCGACGGGAAAAGTGCCGATATCTTTGATTGAGTTCAGTTTAACCAGACATTCATCAATATCTTGCGGAAGAATTTTATCTAAGTTTGGTTTGATGGCCGGAGAGACATAGACGGCTTCAATAAGTCCGTCAGCTTCTAATTTTGGAACGTCAATAGAGAATAAATCGGCGTTGTCAATAAAAGGTTTGAACATGTTTTTGCTTTTTTCAGTCCATTGGATTGGTTCGGAAAAAGCTCTGATGGCGCGACTGTGACCGGTAAAACAGCTTTCAAACCAGTTGACAATGCCCTCATGGGTGGTTTGACCGCTCCGTTTGTAATAATAACTAAGCTCGGCGCTCGGATTTTTGGCAAAGGACAAGATTCCCTCAGTCAATGCGGAATTTCCTTTGGTGATGTAGTGATACAGTTTCATAATTTTGCCTTGATTTGTTATTTATTCAAATTCTATCATTTTTTTGCAATTTGGGCAATGGTTATGTTTTTCAGGTTATGACGGAAGGCGGCGGGGTGGTGTATGCTTGGTGAAAGCGGGTTATCCGTTTTTTATTAAGACAGGCAAACGGGGTGTAGAAGCGGGGTTTGCGATTTTACTTGCAATTCGGCAGATTGAATGTATATATAATTCTAATTGATTGAAACAGGAGAAAGAAAATGGCAGAGAAAGAACCCTCGCAACGGCAGCTCAGGGTCGGGCAGGAGATTAAAAAGATTTTGGCCGGTTTTATTGACCATGGCGAGATTAGAAATCTGGAAGGAATCCACACCATGGTTACAATTACCGAAGTGCGGGTTTCTCCGGACTTGAAATATGCCTCGGTTTATCTGATGACAACGAACGGCGAATATCTTAAAGAAGTTTTGGACGGTTTGCAGTTGGCGGCCAATTATCTGCGCAAGCAAGTGGCCGGAAAGCTCCAATTGCGTTATGCGCCGGAGCTGGTTTTTAAGGTTGACGATACGTTTGAGCAGGTTGACAAGATTGAGCGGCTGCTCAGAGATCCAAAAGTTCAGGAAGACTTGAACAAGGAATAAAAACAATAAAGCACTTTTCGGAGTGCTTTTTTTGTTGCCGGAATAAAAATATTGGGTTATGCAGGATATCTAAAATTAATTATTAAATTTATTATGGGGTGAAATATAAATTATTAGAGCGTGTTCCTAAAAAATGTTTTGCGGACAGGTGTGAAATTGTTGAACGGGACGGCAAAAAATTTCTTGAAATTTCAGTCTTTCAGAGCAGAAAACGGCAAAATGCGGTTTTTGCAGAGGGAAAAGATATTTCATGTAAAGAAAATATTTATTGCTGTTTTCAAAACAACGGGGATTGTATCCTTTGTTATTTTGATGCCGGAAACAGGCAAATCATGATTGTCTGCAAGCAGTGCCTTGCTTATTTTTTGAAAGACACATTTCTGTTTTTTAAGAAGAAAAGCATTTGGTACCGTTTTGATTTGCAACGGCGGAAATATCTGCGGCTTGGCGTTTTGCGGGAAGAGGGTTTCTGGATGCCGCCGCGCGACAGGCTGAGAGGGTGCAGCAACTCCGTTGACGTTTATTTCTTTTATGACGGCATGTTTGTTAAGAAACATTGTGAACGGGTTGTAAAAGTCATTGGCAAGAATCTGTATTTTCTGAAAACCGGAAAAAAGGTTTCCGTATTGACGGATTTTTGTATGAACGGACAAGTTCCTACGGTCAGGCAGTTTGTTTCTGATCTTTCTGTTGAAGAAGTCGGTTTGTTTTTTTCGACCAAAGGAATTTATAAAAAACTGTTTTGTTAGAAAAAGAGGCGTATTCTGCGGGATACGTCTTTTTTGTTGCCTTTCGGCTTTTTGTGTGGTAGCTCTGACTCTTAATATAAGATTATTTTGAATAATTATTAAAAGCATAATGTATGGATTTGACTAAATTCGGCGTAAAAATTATTCCCAAGGACGGTAAATTCTTTTTGGCTTTTTACAAGCGCGGAAGAGAAACCAGTCTGCTTTTGGGAGAACGTTATTGGTTTGACAAGAACAAATGTCTCTGGTCGCAAAAAGGGCGGGAAACCCATGTTTTTTCGTTAAGGCAGGGAAGTGTGCCGCTTAAGCGTTTGGCTAAAATGTCTTATTATCATTTTCTTGATGACGGGGATTTTATTTTCAGAATGGTTCATGAAGATGTCTGGATGAAATTTTCATATTCTGAAAAGAAAAATCTGTTATTGGGAAATTTGTTTTGCCATATTGCCGAACGCAACTTTTGGCTTTTTCTGAAGAAGGAGGGCGGAAAAAAGGTCAGATTTTTTTCCATTCACGGAAATAATCTTTCCAGTCTGGAAGCTTATGATTGGTTTTGGATTGACCGTCATACGCTTAATTTGGCGACCAAAAGCGGTAACGTCAGGCTGCGAATCCGATGATTTTATTAAAAAACCGTAATGTCAGACTTGGCAATACGGTTTTTTTATGAAATGATGGCCTTAAAGGAGAGTTTTTATAATGGCAAGGCATAAAAAAGGCGAAGATATAAACGGCTGGCTGATTGTGGACAAGCCCCGCGACATGGGATCTACCGATGTGGTCAATATGACCCGCCGGATGTTTAATGCCAAAAAAAACGGCCATGCAGGGACGCTCGACCCTTTTGCAACCGGTGTGCTGCCGGTGGCATTCGGTGAGGCGACAAAGCTTTTGCCTATGGTGACGGACGGGCAGAAAGAATATGAGTTTGTGCTGCAATGGGGAGCTGAAACAAATACCGGTGACAGTGAAGGAGAAATTGTTTCCCGTTGTGAAAAAGTTCCCTGCCGGAAAGATATTCTGGCCGTTTTGCCGCAGTTTATCGGTGAGATTACGCAGGTTCCGCCGGCTTTTTCGGCCATAAAAATCAACGGGCAGCGTGCGTATGATCTGGCACGAAAGGGCGAAGACGTGGCCATTCCCGAAAGAAAGGTCGAAATTTATGCTTTGGAACTTTTGGAAGAATTGCCCGATTGTCGGGCAAGGTTTCGGGTGGCGTGCTCAAAAGGGACTTATGTGCGGACGCTGGGACGTGATTTGGCCCGAAAACTCGGAACTTTGGGCTATTTACAAGAGCTGAGAAGGACAAAATGCGGAAAATTTTCGCTCGAAGATACGATTTTACTGGAAAATTTAAAAAAAGTAGTGCATACTGACGCTCTGAAAGAATTTCTGCTTCCGTTAATAACATCACTGCGCGACATCGCGGTTTTAGCTGTATCGGAAGCTGATGCCGCCAAGCTCCGGCTTGGACAAGGGTTGTCTCCTAAAAATTATGATATTGATAATTTGACAGGCAAACAGGCTGTGGCCGTGTTTGAGGGCAGTCCGGCGGCAATTGTCCGAATCGATGAGAGAAAAATTTCACCGGTTCGTGTGTTTAACTGTTAACATAAAGGAAAAATTGATGTCGATTACGAATGAAAAGAAACAAGAAATTATCAAATCTTTTGGCTTGAAACAAGATGATACGGGTTCTCCCGAAGTTCAGATTGCTATCTGGACTGCCAGAATCAACAGCCTGATTGAACACTTTAACGTTCATAAAAAAGATTTGCATTCCCGTCTGGGTTTGATGAAGATGGTCAGCCGTCGTCGTCACCTGCTTGACCACTTGAAAGCAACCAGCGAAAGCAGATATCAGGATTTGATTAAGAAATTGGATTTGCGTAAGTAATTTAAGAGTTAAGATTTTATGCTGTTCGGAAGTGCTTTGGTTTGTTCATTTTTGATGTTTGGTTCTTTTGGGGACCAAGCCGGTATGAGCGGCGGAAGCAGTTTTTCCAATCAGCGGAAATTTTGATTTTCGGGGTGCGGGGCAATCGGGCTCCGCATTCCTTTTAAATCCTGCCCGCGGGCAGGTGAGGTTTGTTAGATAGATTATAGATAGAAAGGTAAAAGGAATATGATCGATTTTAAAGTCGTCCGAAAAGAGATGGAATGGGGCGGACGAAAGTTAGTTTTAGAAACGGGTAAAATAGCAAGACAGGCAACAGGCGCGGTGATTGCTACCTATGGGGAAACAGTTGTACAGGCAACCGTTGTTGCGGCAAAAGAGGCAAAGGCAGATCAGGATTTCTTTCCTTTAACTGTTAACTATCAGGAAAAATATTATGCAACCGGTAAAGTGCCGGGCGGCTTTATGAAGCGTGAAGGAAAGCCGAGCGAACGCGAAGTTTTGATTTCCCGCCTGATTGACCGTCCGATCCGTCCGTTGTTTCCGGATGCTTTCAAAAATGAAGTTCAGATTATTTGTACGGTTTTGAGCCATGACCAGCAGACGGATTCCGATATTGTGGCTATGGTTGCCGCTTCGGCTGCGCTGGCTGTTTCGGGCATTCCGTTTTTGGGGCCGATCGGTGCTGCCAAAGTCGGGTATAAAGACGGACAGTATATTTTGAACCCGACAATCGAGCAAATGAAGGATACTGAGCTGGAATTGTCTGTGGCCGGTACTTCCGAAGGTGTACTGATGGTTGAATCCGAAGCACAGGAACTTTCCGAAGAAACGATGTTGAATGCCGTTATGTTTGGTTTTGAAAGCTTCCAGCCGGTTATTAAAATGATTAACGAGCTGAAGGCCGAAGCCGGCAAAGAAGCTTGGGAAGCTCCCGTATTTCCGGCTGAATTTGACGCTTTGTATGAAAGAATCGAAAAAGAATTCCGCGGCAAGTTTGAAGAAGCTTTCAAAGAAACCGACAAGCTGAAACGCGGTACTTTGGTTGGTCAGGCCTCTGAAGAAGTCAAGGCAACGATTGATCCGGAAAATGAGCTGGAAATGCGTTATGTCGGCGATGCCATTGAAAAACTGATGCACAAAGTTGTGCGTGAAAAAGTTTTGACGACCGGCCGCCGGATTGACGGACGTGATACCAAGACTGTTCGTCCGATTCAATGCGAAATTGATGTTTTGCCGAAGACGCACGGTTCCGCATTGTTTACACGCGGCGAAACTCAGGCCATGGTTGTAACAACTCTGGGAACAGGCGAAGATGCCCAGATTGTGGATGGTTTGATGAACGAGTATAAAGAAGACTTTATGCTGAACTATAACTTCCCGCCGTTTTCTGTTGGCGAATGCGGTCGTCTGGGCAGTCCGGGGCGTCGTGAAATCGGTCACGGCAAGCTGGCTTGGAGAGCCATTCATCCGATGATGCCGAAAAACAAAGATACTTTTCCTTATACCATTCGCGTGGTTTCCGAGATTATGGAATCGAACGGTTCTTCTTCTATGGCTACGGTTTGCGGTACGACTTTGTCTTTGATGGCGGCAGGTGTGCCGATGGCTAAGCCGGTTGCCGGTATTGCCATGGGGTTGATTAAAGAAGATGACGGCCGTTTCAGCGTTTTAACCGATATTCTCGGTGATGAAGACCATCTTGGCGACATGGACTTTAAGGTTGCCGGTACCAAAGACGGTGTGACCGCTTTGCAGATGGATATTAAAATCACGTCCATTACCAAAGAGATTATGCAGACGGCGCTGGCTCAGGCACATGAGGGCCGGATTCACATTTTGGGTGAAATGGCCAAAGCAATTGCCGAACCGCGTCCGAACGTTTCTCCGCTGGCTCCGGGGATTGTTGCCATTAAGATTCCGGTTGACAAAATTCGTGAAGTTATCGGTTCCGGCGGCAAGGTTATTCGTGAAATTGTCGAGAAAACCAATACTAAAATTGACATCAGTGATGACGGTGTTGTTAAAATTGCTTCAATGAAAAAAGAAGAAGGCGATGCCGCTCTGGAGTGGATTATGAGTATTGTGGCCGAGCCGGAAGAGGGAATGATTTACAAAGGCGTTGTGACCAAGATTATGGATTTTGGCGCATTTGTACGCTTCCTTGGCACAACCGAAGGTCTGGTTCACATTTCCGAAGTCAAGAATGAGCGTATTGCGTCTGTTTCTGATTTCTATAAAGAAGGTGACACCATGTGGGTTAAATGTCTGGGCACCGATAATCGCGGCAAGATTAAATTGTCGGCGAAGAGGGTTGATCAAGAAACCGGCGCCGACCTCGAGGGGTAAAAACGTGTATAACGGAGAACTAATACAGATTTAGCGGGTTGGAGAAATGCTCATGTACTTCTTTGTACACTCCGCTTTCTCCACCCTAAAATCTTATTATTTCTCTCGTTCTCCACGTTTTTACTGTGGCCTGAAGGAGGGGCGTTTCAAAATTCTCGTGTACCTTTTTTGTACACGTCGAATTTTGCTCCACAAGTAGCACCGGCTCTTATCAAACTTTTTGAAAAATGTGTATAATGTCTATTAATAGGAAGTTTCCCCACGTACTATCATGTACGCTGCGGGACTTCCTTTTTTATTTCTTATTATCTGATCTTAGGCATCTAGGTTCGCAGTGGTTGCTCACGCTTCCCTTGCTTGTCAAGGTGTTCCAAAGAGTTTTAAGACAAAATGATGAGGCGTCTGTCTTTTTGTCAAAAATTTGTCTTGACTTGTCGTTGTGTTTATGGTATTTTTACTTTATCAAAAGTATTATTATGGGGGATTATTAAATAGTTTCATAATGTGCTTTTTCTTTGAAAATGTTTAACAAAAAAATAATAATTATGAAAGCAAAATTTTATGAAGCAGCGAATTTAGTACACGCAACGTTACGTTTTTATAGCAATTGTTATATAGACGGAAAAATTGTACCGGCAACGCAGATTGTTGCTATTGATGATGATATTACCTCGGCAATGTGGGCTGCAAAACTCTTTTATGAAATTCGTCAGGTGCACGGTTTTAGTCCAATGGTTCTTTGTGTCGGCGGGAAAGGCCTGATGAGCAAACATACTCACAAAAAAAGTGAGGCTGATTTGTTGTCTTTTGTTTTACAGCAATTAGGGGTAGATAAATCGCACATTGTTTGTTTGGGTGAAGGTCGGAATAGCGGAGATAATGTTTTAGCCGTTGCAAAATACTCAAGTGCAACAGCCATAACACTTTGGTGTGCGACTCAACGTTTGAGCTTGCGTTTGGAAAGAACTCAGGTGCAACAAGCCCCTCAGTTGAAGTCTTTTTACTATGTTATTGAACAAAATCTTAATGAGGTTATGCGATATTATAACGGAAAAGGACTTTGTGGCGGACAGATGTTGTTGCATGAACTTGCCAGCATTCTTAATCGTTGTGATGCTTATGCCGGAACTTTTCAAAAGCCTTTGACTTTTGAGGTAGTGCCACGCGTGCGGGAGGCTGCGAAGCTATTGGAAAGTAATTTCCGCTTGAAGTTGCCGAATAAAAATTTCAAGTCATTTCTGCAATTTTTGCAACTGTTCTTCTCTATTTTGAAAAATAAAAAGAAAATGAAGGAAGATTTGGAGCAAGCCGTTCAGGTTTTTAGGCAGCAACTTATTGCAGACAAACTCATTAACGGATAGTTTTAATCCGAATTGAAGTAAAAAAGCGTTTTCTGGATGACAGAAGGCGCTTTTTGTTTGACTTTTTCTTTCTTTTGTCTAAAATCTGATTTAGAAAATTTATTATTAACTTTAAAACAAATACTTATGGAAAGTTGGTTTTTATTATTGTCTTTGGGATTAGCAATTCTGACAATCGGGAACATTATTGCCTTTTTTGTTATGATGCAGCGTTATTTTGTAATCAGCAGCAAAACATATGTTATTGCTTCATTGCTGATGATTGCTTTTTATTTGTTTGTTTCATTATCGGTGTCTTTTTTGCCGGAACGGGTGACGCATTTGGAAGACGGGCTGAGCTTTTTGTTGCTTATGGCCTTTCTTGCGACCGGACTGCTCAACTTATATGTTCTGGGTTTCAAAATGATTGATTTGGATAAGGTCTATGATTTTGAGATGGAAAAAGTCAAAAAAGGCTGGGTATACGGCTCTTTTAGTATTTCGGGCTGTTTGTTTAAGCAATGGCGTTTTGACGTGAAGCTGCCTGAAATTGACTATTTTGATAAAAACAGGTTGTATACCAGAATCAAAATCAGCAAGTTTGATATTTTTAATGACAGTCTGACTGCCGAAATTGTCTAATCTAAATTATAAAGTTTATGGAAAATGGTTTTGACTGGCTTGCAATATTTGTGTTATTGCTGCCGATACTTATTTTTTTGGGACTGTCCGTTATCTGGGAAATGAAATTTGTTATCAGCGCAGAGGATTTTTCTTTGTTTTTGCCGATGACAGGGTTGTTTTTGGCGGTGCCGCTGATGATGGACATTTATAAAATGTTTACAATGACGGATGTTGGATTTGTTTTTGGCATTTCGGCCGTTCTGCTGGTCTTGGCTTATTGGATAATGCTGAGGATTTTTCGCTTTAAGCTGTTGGATTGGCAAAAGGTTTATCTTTTTGAAGCTGACGGCTATGGGTGGGATTGTCTGAGCGGCGATTTGACAGAAGGAAAGTTCAAATTCCGGGCTTTGCTGGAGGAGGTTTCTCATGCGCAGGATTGCAGAGGGCGGGTTTTTCTTGTTAAGATTAAGAAAATCTGTCTTTTTGACTTCTTTCCGGTGAGGTTGCAAAAAGAAAGTTCATCCGACAGGTGAATTATAAAAGCGTTCGATTCTAAAATCGGGCGCTTTTTTTTCGATTCCATAAATATTTTTGGATTCGTAAAGCAATTTTTAACCAAGATGAATCAGAAAAACGAAAGAATCGAAAAAATTTTTAAATCTTTCTTTTTATATCTTTTGTGTAATTTCAAATTGTTAGTAGAAAATCGAATCGAAAACGAATCCGGCTGTTAATAAAAATTTAAATCTTAACGTTTAGCCTTGGCAAGTGAAAAGGTATCATTATTTAAATTACAAACATATATTATGGAAGCATTATTAGGTGGAACTCGATAAATTGTCGGAAAGAATGTCCAGAATGGCTGTTACCGGCAAAAAAACATTTAACGAACTCAGATTGATCCCCTGACTTGGTTAAAATGTTTGGTATAAATACGTAGAGAGAGTTTGTCTGCAATAGTTTTTATTTCAGGCTTGTGTCTTTCCTCTCGATGTTGAAATGTGGAAAAATAATGCCTCGGGCGTTGCTTTTCCGGACTGCGGATTCTTTTGGGTACCGCTTAATTATTGTACTTTTATATAGTATGTTTTGTCAGAAAAGTCTCGTATTTGGCTGATTGCGGGATGGTGATACATATACAGGTTTTAGGCTTAAAATTTTGGAAAAAAAGGTTCTTAAATGCGCAAAAGAACCTTTTTTTATGTTTAAAATATTGACTTTGCTTTCTTTTGTTTTAAACTGGCAGGCAGAAAATAATTATTAATTTTTAAGCTTATGACAGGATTTATTTGGGGCGTTATTATTTTTTGTCTGGTTGTTTTTGTTTTATTTGCTTATGCCGTTTATCGCACGGACGTGTGGCGTGTGTATGATGCCGAGCATGGTTTGTATGAGAAAAAGAAATCTAAAAATGTAAAAGTATGAAAACATTTGTTCTTTTGGTGATTGGCAGCGCTTTTGTGGTACTGCTGGCCGTCGGTGCTTATTTTTTATATTACGGCATCGGGCGGATATTTAAAAACAAACCGGATGAGTATTTTGACAGAGATGCAGAGTACTAAAAACCGGCGGCTTGTCTGACCGGTGCGTGTTATAAAAGGCGGCAGATTGTTCTGCGGCCTTTTTTTGTTGTAAAAAGCCCTTGAAAAATAAAAATAATTGTTGTACAAAGAGCTGTCTGTCGGGGCACCCCTGGAGGCGCCGCAGATAAAATCAGATTAATTTTTTAAGGATTTTTGAAAATGGAAATTACTTTTAATGCGCAAAAGCGTGAGAAAGCAGGTAAGGGGGCAGCTCGTGCATGTCGTCGTGAGGGCCGTATTCCTGCCGTTATTTATGGCGGAAAACAAGAGCCGGTTATGATCAGCCTGCATCCGGTTGAGCTTGAAAAAGCTTTGAATACTGCCGGTTTTTACCAAGCTGATATCAAAATTGTTTTGGACGGCAAAACAATTTCGGTTGTTTGTCAGGATGTTCAATTCCATCCGGTTTCTGATATGCCGATTCACGTTGACTTTCTTAGAAAATAGTTTTTAGGTTTTCTATTACTATTTCAAAGATGTTTTTGTAAAATGAAGGGAGTCCGGCGACTCCCTTTTTTTTTGAAAGAAAATTTGATGTTTTTGATTGTCGGTTTGGGAAATCCGGGGGCTGAATATGCCGGAACCCGTCATAATGTGGGGTTTCTGGCTGCGGATTGTTTGTATGAAAAATTTGGGTTTTCTCCTTTTAAGGCAAAGTTTGACGGGCTGATTGCCGAGGGTAAAATTGCCGGTGAAAAAGTCTTTTTGCTTAAGCCGCAGACCTATATGAATTTGTCGGGCAATTCGGTTGTCAAAGCGGCGAAGTTTTATAAAATTCTGCCTGAAAACATTGTTGTTATTCATGATGACATGGATTTGCAGCCCGGACAGTTAAAAGTTAAAACAGGCGGCGGAGCCGGAGGGCATAATGGCCTGAAGTCGATTGATGCGGCAATTTCGCCGAATTATCACCGTATCCGTATCGGGGTCGGACATCCGGACGGAAAAGGCGAGGCGGTTGTCAGCCATGTTTTGAGCCGTTTTTCCAAAGCAGATGCACAACAGATTGAGCAAAACATTGCCCTGATTGCCGATACGATTGATATTTTACTGAAAGACGGAATGGCGGCTTATTCCAACAAAATCGGCATGTTGCTGAAAGCCAGATAAAATACTCCTTGAAAAAACTTTATTTTTCAGCTAAAACTCTCCTCAAGTTTATCAGGATATTTGAGGAGTTTTTTTATGGGATTTAACTGTGGTATTGTCGGTTTGCCGAATGTCGGAAAATCGACGTTGTTTAATGCTCTGACCCAGACGATTGCGGCGCAGGCGGCAAATTTTCCGTTTTGTACGATTGAGCCCAATACGGGGCGGGTTGCCGTTCCGGACGAGCGTCTGGATACTTTGTGCAGGATTGTCAATCCCAAAAATGTTGTTCCGACACAGCTGGAATTTGTTGATATTGCCGGTTTGGTTAAAGGCGCTTCCAAAGGCGAAGGGCTTGGTAACCAGTTTTTGGCCAATATTCGTGAAACAGATGCTATTATCCATGTTTTGCGCTGTTTTGATGATGACAATATTACTCATGTCGAAGGTTCGGTTGATCCGATCCGCGATGCCGAGATTGTGGAAACGGAATTGATGATTGCCGATTTGGAATCTTTGGAAAAGCGTTTTGATCAGCTTGAAAAAAAGGCAAAAACGGGCGGTGACAAAGAAGCGCAGCTCCGTGTGGCGGTGATGAAGCCGATTATTGCGGCCCTGAGAGAAGGAAAACCGGCAAGAACAGCGGCTCCCGATCCGGTGGAGAAAGATGCTTATAAGCAGTATAAAATGTTGCAGCTGCTGACGTCCAAGCCGGTTTTGTACGTTTGCAACGTGGAT
Source organism: uncultured Pseudomonadota bacterium (assembly GCA_902495305.1). Classification (GTDB taxonomy): domain Bacteria; phylum Pseudomonadota; class Alphaproteobacteria; order RF32; family CAG-239; genus MGBC133411. The sequence goes on from CABUWG010000004.1 coordinate 39,799, forward strand.
GAGTCTTCAGCGGCAACAGGCAATAAATATTCTGAAACGGTTATGAAGAAAGCCGAAGCCGAAAAAGCGCAGGCCGTTATTATCTCTGCAGAAATCGAATCGGAAGTTGCCCAATTGGAAACAGAAGAGGAAAAGAAAGAATTTTTGGATTCTCTGGGGTTGGACGAGTCCGGTCTGTCTAAAATCATCAAGGCCGGATACAAGCTTTTGGGATTGGAAACCTATTTTACGGCCGGACCGAAAGAAGTTCGTGCCTGGACTTTTCTGAAAGGTTCAAAAGCGCCGCAATGCGCCGGCATTATCCATTCTGATTTTGAGCGCGGGTTTATTCGGGCGGAAACAATTTCTTATGACGATTTTGTGAAGTTTAACGGCGAGCAAGGATGTAAGGAAGCCGGAAAAATGCGTTCCGAGGGTAAGGAATATGTTGTTCAGGACGGAGATTTGCTGAACTTTTTGTTTAACGTTTAAGATATTTTATTTTTTTGCAAAAGCCCCGAGGTTTTGTCTTTCGGGGCTTTTTTTGACGTATTGACAAAAAATCCGGATTGCGTTATAGTGAAGGGCGAAAAAATATTATTAAAACTATAGATATGGAATTAAAAGAAAAAATCGGAATGCAAATGACACAGAGTCAGACTCCGGATTATAATCAGGTTGAGAAAGCGGTAGAAGAAGCGATTGAACTTGCTTTTGGCAAAATTTTGGCGTTGGACAGTCTTTATTGCGAGGGAATGACGCCGGCAATGGCCAGTTTTCATAAGACAAAAATGGCTTTGGTTTTGCTGAGAAAGTTTGATTTGCAGGAAAGCTGCCGGATTGTTGAACATTTGGAATCCGGAAAGGACTGGATTGTCTATTTGTGTGGTAAATTAAATGTTAAATACTAAAAAAATTATTATTGTATGAGAACAAAGGAACAAGTTGAAGAATTAGTTGTTTCCGCCTTTGGCAAAATGGTGAATATGGAAGCAAACCTGTCTGTAAAGGTTTATCCGCAGAAAAGGGAATTGTTTGTCAGAACTTTGCAGGTTGTTTTTAATGATTTGCGTTTGCGAAATTCCCACAATATGGTAACATTACAACAATTTGCCGACCTTATTTATGCCGAAGAAGTTAAGAAGCAGGAATTCTTTGAAAATGTTCGAAAGAGGATTAATGAAATAACCAAGCAGAATTATGCTCCGGACAGCATAATTTTGAAAGAAAAAGATGAAAATTCTCTGGAGTTTTTCTTTGACTTTTCAAAGATAATCAATCCCCTGACCAAGGAGTTTGGTTTTTCGGCGCCGTATACGGTTATGCTTCGTTGCCGGACGCCTTATCAGCTGGCGGATTTGTTTTATCGTCGCGGACGGTTCTGAAAATTTTTGCAAAAGCGAGTTGCCTTTATCGGGCGGTTCGCTTTTTTTGTTGCCTTAAAGCTGCTTTTGTTGTAGCAAAAGCTTATTATGTGCTTTGAGGAGAAAAGAAATGAGATTGGCGCTTTTTCAGCCGGATATTCCGCAAAATACCGGAACGCTGCTGCGTTTGGGAGCTTGCGTGGATGTGGAGCTTGATATTATCGAACCCTGTGGTTTTGTTTTTTCGGAAAAGGCTTTGAAACGTGCCGGAATGGATTATCTCGATTTGGTAAAATACCGGCGGCATGATTCCTGGAAAGATTTTTTGCATTATCGTGCCGGACATCCGGAAGAATACGGCCGTCTGGTTTTGTTGACGACTCATGCCAGCAAACCTTATACGGAATTTGAGTTTCTGCCGAATGATATTATTTTAATGGGACGGGAAAGTGCCGGCGTGCCGCAGGAGGTTCATGACATGGTTGACGCCCGTTTGCTGATTCCGATGAATGAAAAAGCGCGTTCGATTAATGTGGCGGTTTCGGCCGTCATGGTTATCGGCGAGGCTTTGCGGCAGACAAATCTGTTTCCGGCAGTGAGGAGACAGCCGTAAGCGGAAAACGGCGGGTGAGGTAAAGTAATACCAGCAATCCGGGGACGGCCATTACGGTTGTGGCGATGAAAAACGGACTCCAGCCAATGTGCTGAACCAACCAGCCGGAGGAGGAAGCCAAGACATCGCGCGCCAAGCTCATCAGAGATGACAAAAGGGCGTATTGGGTGGCGGTGTACTGCCGGTTGCATAAAGACGAGATATAGGCAACAAAAGCCGCTGTTCCCATGCCGCCGGTGACGTTTTCGACCGAGATTGTTAACGTCAGCATATAAAGGTTGTTGCCGGCATAAGTCTGAGCAACATAAATCAGATTGGACAGTCCTTGCAATATTCCGCAGAACAACAGGCCGCGGGTCAGGCTCATTTTATTGAGGAGCATGCCGCCGACAAGCATTCCGGCAATCGTGGCAACTGTACCGTAAATTTTGGTTATGGTCGCAATTTGGGAATAGCCAAAGCCCATGTCTTTATAAAAAAGGTAGGCCATCGGGCTGATGTAGGCGTCGCTGAGGCGGTAGAGCAGAATAAATAACAGAATCCATGTCCAGCCGGGGCGTGTCATAAAATCTTTGAACGGGCAGATAACCGCGCTTTGAAAAAACTTACGGAAGCGGGCTGCAGAAGAAAGGTTTTTGTCAGAAAGATATTCCGGCGTTTCGGCTTGGGGTTCCCTGATTGACAGAACGGCGGCCAGACCGATGAGGATTCCGCCCGACATGACGGCATAGACATGGTTCCAGCTCATAACGTCAGCCAGATATAAGGCGCCGGCGCCGGAGAAAATAAACCCGAGGCGGTAGCCTAAAATAAAAGTTGCCGAGGCTGCGGCTTGTTCCGATGTTTTGAAGTTTTCAACCCTGTAAGCGTCAAGAACAATATCCTGTGAGGCGGAAGATATGCATAAAATGAGGGTCAATACCGCCATTAATGACGGATTTTCGGCCGGATTGGTTAAAGACATGGCAAAAACAGACATCCCTACCAGCAGCATTGTCAACAGTGACCAACTGCGGCGGCGTCCCAAAAAAGACAGCCCCGGTACCGGCAGGCGGTCAATGAGCGGCGACCATGCCCATTTGAAGCTGTAAGGGGTTTTGAGCAACGAGAAAGTGCCGATGACGGCCAGCGGCAGTCCGGCTTCGCCCAGCCACAGGCTCAGAGTGTTAAAAACCAAGGGAAAAGGAAAACCGCTGGAAAAACCAAAGGCGACCATTACCAGCATGCGGCGGTCGAGATATATTTTGGCGGCGGAGAGAATTTTTGCAAGCATCTTTGTTCCTTTTGTGCCAGTATATTCTTGAATGTCTTAAAACAGTTTTAATGCCGCTATTGCATAAATGAAAAATTTTAACTACATAATGAGTATTGTGAATATTAAGATAAGGAAGAATCATGACTACAATTTTGTGCGCACGCAGAGGTAATGAAGTTGTTATGGGCGGGGACGGGCAGGCTACGCTCGGCGAGGCCGTTATATTTAAGGCGAATTCCGTAAAAGTAAGAAGAATCGGCAACGGGAAGATTATTGCCGGTTTTGCCGGTGCGGCAGCGGACGGCATTACGCTGATAGAGCGCTTGGAAGCCAAACTGGAAAAACATGCCAATCAGCTTAAGCGGGCAGCGGTAGAACTGGCGAAAGACTGGCGCATGGACAAGTATCTGCGCCAATTGCAGGCTTTTATGATTGTGGCGGACAAAGATGTGTCGTTGGTGATTTCCGGTACCGGAGAGGTTATGGAACCGGATGACGGAATTATCGGAATCGGTTCCGGCGGAAATTATGCCATGGCCGCGGCAAAGGCGTTGTATGACGTGGACGGGCTGCCGCTTGAAGATATTGTGCGCAGGGCTTTGAAAATTGCCGGCGATATTGATGTTTATACCAATCATAACGTGATTATTGAAAAGATAGAAAAATAGAAAGGTTTTACAGAACATGACAGCAGCAACTACATTCAGCCCGAGAGAGATTGTTTCGGAATTAGACCGCTTTATCATTGGCCAGCAGGAGGCGAAGAAAGCCGTTGCCGTTGCCTTGCGCAACCGCTGGCGCCGGATGCAGCTGCCTGAAAAACTGCGGGAAGAAATTGTGCCGAAAAATATTTTGATGGTCGGTCCGACCGGTGTGGGCAAAACGGAGATTTCACGCCGACTGGCCAAGCTGGCAAAAGCGCCGTTTATTAAGGTCGAAGCGACCAAGTTTACCGAAATCGGTTATGTCGGACGGGATGTGGAAAGCATTATCCGTGATTTGGTGGAAATTGCCTTGCACAGCGAGCGGGACAAACAGCGTAAGACCATGGTCGTCAAGGCCGAAGCGGCGGCAGAAGAAAGAGTGTTGGACGCTTTGGTCGGAGATAATGCCGGTGAGGAAACGCGTCAGAAGTTTCGCAAGTTGTTGCGGGAGAATCAGTTAAATGATCGGGAAATTGAAATAAAAGTTTTGGATAATTCTAATGCCAGCATGCCGACGATTGATATTCCGGGGATGCCGGGGGCTTCAATGGGCATGATCAGTCTGGGCGATCTTATCGGCAAACCGTTCGGCGATAAATATAAGACCAAGAAAATGAAAGTCGGCGATGCTTATAAGGTTTTGGTTGACGAAGAAAGCGACAAGCTGATTGATGACGAGGCCACAACTCAGGCTGCGATTAAGGCCGTGGAGAATGACGGCATTGTCTTTATTGACGAGATAGACAAGATTACCGGACAGGACGAGCGCCACGGCGGCGATGTTTCGCGTGAGGGTGTGCAGCGCGACTTACTGCCGCTGATTGAAGGAACGACGGTTTCTACCAAATACGGTATGGTTAAGACCGACCATATTTTGTTTATCTGTTCCGGTGCTTTTCATTTGGCCAAACCGTCGGATTTGCTGCCGGAACTGCAAGGGCGTCTGCCGATAAGGGTCGAGCTGAAGGCTCTGACGCATGAAGATTTTGTCCGAATCCTGACCGAACCGGAGGCGAATCTGATTGAACAGTATGTGGCTTTAATGGGAACGGAGAATTTGTCTTTGGAATTTGAAAAAGAAGCCATTGACAAGATTGCCGACGTTGCCGTTCAGATTAACGAGAATGTCGAGAATATCGGTGCCCGCCGCCTGCACACGGTTTTGGAGGTTTTGCTGGAGGACATCAGTTTTGAAGCCTCAGAAAAAGCCGGAGAAAAGATAGTCATTACGCCGGCAATGGTGGAAGAGAAGCTTTCTAAATTTACGCAGGCGTCCGATTTGTCCCGCTTTATTTTGTAGCGTTTGCAATGGGGTTCGGCGTTTATATCCATTGGCCGTTTTGCTTGTCAAAATGCCCTTACTGCGACTTTTATAAAGAAGTCAGAAGAAATGTGCCGCAAGATGAGATTGTTGCGGGATATAAACGCGAACTTGACTTTTATCATCAATATACTTCGGGCAACGTTGTCAGCAGTATTTTTTTCGGCGGCGGAACGCCGTCTTTGATAAAGCCGGAAAATATTGCGGCGCTGATTGATTATATTTCAGGCAAGTGGAAAACAACGCCTGATATTGAGATTTCTCTGGAAGCGAATCCGAATTCAGATTATCCGCAGATGTTTGCCGATTTGCGTCATGCCGGCATTAATCGTTTGTCTTTGGGTGTGCAGGCTCTTAATGAGGCAGATTTGCGCTTTTTAGGGCGAACGCATAATCTTGCTCAGGCTTATCAGGCAATAGATGAAGTTTTGCAGAATTTTGACAATCATTCGCTGGATTTGATTTATGCCCGCCCGCAGCAGAGACTCTCCGAGTGGGAGAAAGAGCTGGAGCAGGCGGCGGCGTTTGGCCTGAAGCATTTATCGCTTTATCAGCTGACCATAGAGGAAGGCACGGTTTTTGCGCGTAAAGACGTAAAGGCGCTGGAAGATGAGGCTGCCGGAGAAATGTATTTGTTTACCGAGGATTATTTGTCAGCCAAAGGGATTTATAAATACGAAGTTTCCAACTATGCCCGCCCCGGCTATGCCTCCCGGCACAATCTTCTTTATTGGACCGGTCAAGATTATCTCGGGATAGGGCCATCGGCTCATGGCCGCTTCTGTTTTTCGGGTTTTAAGGGGAATCCAGAGCAGAAACTGCGAGATCGAAAAATTTCACGTACCTCTTTGTACGCTGGAAATTTTTCTCCTCTGGTTTCCACTCCATCTTCCTCCTTAAAACCCGAAAAATCGTATCAAGAGGGGAACCTAGAGCAGAAACTGCAAGATCGAAAAATTTATTATGCCTCGACGTATAACTGTCAGCTTGAAGAGCTTTCACAAACAGAAAGGGCAGAAGAATTGTTATTAATGGGGCTGCGGCTGACAGAAGGGATTGATAAGCCGCGATTTAAGGCCTGTTGCGGGTTGGATTTTGACGGTTTTGTTAATCGGGAACGTTTGAAATACTTGTGTTCTGCAGGTTTATTAGTTGATACGCCAAAGAATCTCAGAGCCACGCGTGAGGGTTTTCCGGTTCTGAATGAGCTGATAGAGCAGCTTTGTCCTTAATCGATAACGCCGAATTTGCCGTTTACCAGAATCATCATGGCAATCAGAAAGAAAATCATGAATATTCCGGCTTTGACCGAGGCTGTATCCGGTACTTTGTTATATTTGTTGGAAGCCATGACGAACAGCGGCGATGTCAGCAGCAATGCCGTTACATAACCCGGGTTGGGAGCTATCCGCAAAGCCAGTGTTTTGGCGGTAATCAGTGCCGCACTGAAGCTCACGATGTATAGTCCGGCACGAACAACAACCGGAGAGAAGATGTTTTGAAAAAACTCCCTGACTTTTAATTTTTCCCGATAAGCATAAAAAAATGAATTGTAACAACCGCTGACAAAAGTTGAAACTGACAGATAATAAACAATGGCAGCCCAAGTACTGGACCCGTGAATGGCAATGTCTTTGGTAATGATGCTCATAAAGGCCAAAGCCAGAATTACCGGCGCCATATAGGTTACGATTTCTTTGTTGACCGGACTTTTCAGCATTTGCCAATAGCTCAGCGTAAAACCAAAAAGCACTAAAACCAACGTGATGAACACTGTTCCGTCATCAAAAAGCTTGATAAATTCGTGTGGCGTAATCATCCACCAGAGAACTGTGGTAATCAGCGTTGTGAGCACCATAACGCGTGACGTCGGTCCGGCACCGTATTTGGCGGAGGCAAAGAAAAGGTGGGAATCGTAAAAGCCGATTAATATTCCCTGAATAATCAGCAAACTCCAATAATACATGCTGGTCGGCACCGGAAAAAGCGGCATGAACGGAATGAAAAATACGGCAATGCCGAATCCGCGCCATATGCCCAGAAGATATCCGTTGAGTTTGTATTTTTGATTGACCAGCGTATATAAGGCTGTGAAAAATCCATATAAAAGACCGTTGATAATCCAGATCATTCTCTGCCCTTTGAAAATATTTATTACAATATTCTGATATGTAATACTATTTTACAGGTTTTAAAGGCGTTTGCGGCACTTTTCCGGTGAAGTCTGACAGGGCTTTTATAACGCGGTCAACCGTGATGTCTACCAGTTCTTCCTTGGTTTCGACAACAATATCGGCTTCCGAGTAGTAGGGATATTCTTCCTGAATGTATTTTTCCAGTTTGTCTTTGAGTTCGGTATCATTGCCTCTTAAGAACGGACGGTGCTTGCGGCCGGTTGTTCTTTTGTACAAGACATTGATGTCGGCTTTGAGCCAGATGGTGACGGCATTGGTTTTGGCCATGTTTCTGGTTTGTTCGGCCACAAAGGAACCGCCGCCGGAAGCCAGAACACAAGGTTGTCCTTGCAGCAGGCGCTTCATGACTCTTTCTTCTCCGGCCCGATATTCTTTTTCACCAAAACATTTTAACACGTCCAAAAGCGGAATACCGGCCGCTTTTTCGACTTCCTGATCGCCGTCAATAAAGGGGAGGCCGAGCTTGCGCGCCAGCCTTTTGCCTACGCTGGTTTTGCCGCTGCCCATCAATCCGACCAGCAAAATTATTTTATCTATTTTGGTTATATCCATTTTTTTAATTATTCTTTCAATTATTTTTGATATAAACTGATTAAATCTTTTGTAAGTATATTTTTTATAAGGTTTATACATCATGAGACAGAAAAAATCAAAAACATTATTTTATATTATCGGATTAATTGCTGTTTTGGCAGTACTTTTTTTGTTTTCGCGTGAGGTTCCGATGCAAATTGAGCATGTGGAACAGCCTCTGGCCAATGATTTTGTTTCCGGACAGGATTAATTATGCGTTCCAATGCCGGACTTTTGGAAGATTTTCTGGACATGATGCGTTCAGAAAAAGGATGTTCGGATAATACGGCGGAGGCGTATCGTCGTGATTTGGAGCAGTTTTTTGAGTTTACCGGTGATATGGCGGTTGATCAGGTCAGTCGTCAGACGCTGGCGGATTATCTTAACGAGCTTGGCAAGAGGTATGACTATGCCGCTAAGTCAGTGGCGCGAAAGATTTCTACTTTACGGGATTTTTTCAAGTTTTTGTTCAGCGAGAAAGAGATTTGCGAGAATCCGGCGGCCAGACTGCGCTCGCCTAAATTAGGCAAGCCTTTGCCGAAGTTTTTGACTGAGGCAGAGATTAAAAATCTGGCCGAAGCAGCTTTTAGTCATCAGAATTCGGATATGCGACGTGTCGGCGTGATGATTGAACTGATGTATGTATCCGGTCTGCGGGTTTCCGAATTGGTGGCTCTGCCTTTGTCTGCCATTAATTTTGATAAAGAAATGTTGTTTGTCCGCGGCAAGGGGAGTAAAGCCCGAATGGTGCCGATTACGCAGAACGTGACTGATTCCTTGCAGGAATATATTGGAAGTTTTCGTCGGGACTTTGTTCGTTCTGCGGCGGATGTCAAGTGGCTGTTTCCGTCTTTGCGGTCGGCGTCAGGACATATAACCAGAGATACTTTTTATAAGGATTTGAAGAAAGTGGCCGCAGAGGCCGGAATTTCTCCGGCAAGAGTTTCTCCCCACGTTTTGCGCCACTCCTTTGCCACAACGCTCCTGCGTCATGATGTTGATTTGCGTTCCGTTCAAAAAATGCTCGGTCATGAAAGTATTACGACGACTGAGATTTATACGCATATTATTTCTGAAGATTTAATCAATAAAGTGATGGCATGCCATCCACTGCAATATTTTAAGAAATGATTTTATCTTTCATGGTGGAATTGTTCAAAAACGCAGTTCATCATGTTTGAAATCTTTTCCGGCGTCATTTTTTTGAGTTTGTCGCTGGTAATTCTTATCATTTCTTTGCTGGTTTTGCGTTCTTTCAGTGAACCTTCTACCCATTTGGGGTAGCTGCGGAAGATAAACAGTTTACTTTCATCCATTAAGAAAATCAGCTTGAACGGCGATTTGCCCGAGTTGTCAAAAACGGCGGAAACATCACTTCTTTTAAGCATTTCCGGAAAATTTTTGATGATATTGGGATACCGGCGTTCAATATCTTCTGCCGGAACGTTGTGGCCGCCTTCCCGTACACGTTGCTGAACGCGCAGGTGTGACAATTCGACGTTGGCCAGTCCGATGAAGATTGTTGCAATTTTGAATCCGGCTTTTTTAGCGCGGTCCATATATTTTAAGTGGGCTTTGCCGGATGAGGTGGTTTCATAAACAAAGCTTTTTTTGGACTTTAGCTTTTTTTCCAATTCAGAAATAACGATTTTTCCGGCATCTATCATATGTTTGTTGGGGTCGCCGCCGTTTGCCAGTTCTTTGGCGATGTTGTCCATGTTGATAGACGGCGCGTTTTTCAGTAACGGGTCGGTTTTTAATACTTTTTCATAAAATGTCGATTTTCCGGCACCGTTCGGTCCGGCGATAATAACCATCCATTTGGTCATTTGGCTTCTCCGATAATTACTTCCTGATGGTTTTTATCTAATTTGACAATATATTTTGTACCGTCGGCTTCTTCTTTGATAAGCCGTCCGTCTTCCTCGTAATATTGAGGGTAGCTGTCAATTGTTATCGTACCGTCTAGACGGACGAATTTTCTTTTAAAATATTCAAACATTGTGATTTTCCTGATTAACGGGGGACAGCTTATCATAAAAGCTCTTGTCTTGCAAGAAAAATTTGACAAAAATTTTTAAATCAATCTGGCCAAGTCGAGATATTGACGGGGTGTAAGCTGTTCTGCTCTGGCGGTTTCGGGAATGTTCAGCTGTTTTAGTTTTTCTTTAATCTCCGGCAAAGCTTTTAAGCTCTGGCGAATCATCTTGCGGCGCTGTCCGAAGGCCAAAGATGTCAGTTTTTCAACTTTTTTTAAGTCTTCGGCGGAGATTTCGGCATGAAGCGGCTGGAAGAGCAAAACCGAAGACCAGATTTTTGGTGCCGGAACAAAGCAGTTGGGATTGAGATCAAAAAGGTGTTCAATTTTGCATAAAAGTTGTGAAAAAACAGAAATCCGTCCATAATCTTTACAGCCTGCCGGAGCGCAAATCCGGTCGGCGACTTCTTTTTGGAACATTAGCGTCAGGCTGGAAAAGTTTTCAATCTGGGTCAGCCAGCCGGTCAAAAGCGGTACGGAAATATTATAAGGCAGATTGCTGACGATGTTGCGCGGTGCCTGATCCATTTGGCCGAAGTTTATGGTCATTGCGTCGGCATTGATGATTTCCAGCCTGTCGCCGGCAAGTTCTTTAATTTCCTGCATTATCCCGATACAACGGTCATCCATTTCGACAACGGTAAGTTTTTGCGGCTTTGCCTCCAAGACGGAACGGGTCAGGCCTCCCGGCCCCGGCCCGACTTCAAAGACATATTCTCCGCCAAAGTCTTTTTTGTTTTGCTTTTCTAAAGACAAACGGATGATTTTGTCCGTGATGTTGCGATCCAGCAGAAAATTCTGACCCAGAGCCTTTTTGGCAAGCAGTCCGTGGTTTTCTACCGTTTCGCGCAGGGACGGCAGAGAATCGAGCAGTGTCGGCATGGTTATTTAGTTCCTGATTTCGATGACGGCCTGAGTTCTGAGGTCTGCCAGATATTGCCGAGAGGTTTCTTCCATTCTCTGATTTTGCAGATAGGCGATGATTTCTTCTCTGGTCGGCATTTGCGGTTTGTCTTTTTTGGGGTCAAAGACCTTATCCAGTTTGAAGATGAAATAGCCGTCGGCATAAGCAATCGGGTCAGAAATTTCTCCTTCTTTCAGGCTGTTAAGCGCTTTTTCAATCGGAACGTTTAGTTTGCCGTAGTTGACCCAGCCGAGCTTGCCGCCGTTTGATGCGGTCGGGCTTTCGGAAAACTGCATGGCATAAAGTTCAAAGCGGGGATCTTGCCGCAGGTTGCTTACCAAATCCTGAATATTTTTGGCATGTTCTTTTTTGATAAAAATTTCCGAGATAAAATACTTAGGCGTTGTCAGGTCTTTTTTGGCGTCTTCCATGGCCTTGTTTATTTCTGTCTGGGTCAGGTTATTGCCCATCATTTGGCGGCGGACCAGCCGGCTCCAGGCGAGATCTGCCTTGGCCTGATTGCGGAAAGTTTCATAGCTGATACCGGCTTTGCGGAGAATGCTCTTCATTTCTCCGGCCGGAATTTTGTTGTTTTTTTCAAAAATGCCGATAGAGCTGTTGACTTCTTTGTCCGTGACTTTTATGTCATTTTTCTCAGCCGTCTGCAATTTGATTTTTTCATCAATGGCACTGTTCAGCACTCTTTCCAGAATCATATTCTGGGTTTGTTCATTAAACGGGATTTTGGTTGTGAGAAGAAACAATTTTAACTGATTTTGAAAGTCGGCTGTGCTTATGATTTCATCATTAACCGTGGCAACGATTTTTAATGACTGCCGAGGTTTGGCCTGAATGTCGGCCGTGATGCAGAAGAAGGCAGCAAGGGCAGCAAGAGAAGTTTTTATTAAGTTCATCTTTGGTCTCCTTTATTTTTGGGTTCCGGCTCCGCCGAGCGTTTTCAGGAAGAAGTTGACGCTTAGTTCAAAATCTCCGTCGTAGTCCGGACTGTCGGCATTGTTTCTGTCTGCCACAATCGAGAGGGCAAAACATTCGTCTTCATAAATGAGCGCGCCGCCGTGCTCAAGCGAAATGCTTCCGTCGGCAAGATCCTGCCGGTTATACAGGCTGAGCGACCAGTCGCGGGTCAGAGCCATCCGCACTCCGGTATATAGTTCTTTTCTTTCATCATACAAGGATGACGATGTGTTGTCGTTGTTGTATCCTTTTAAGAAAATGTAAGATACGTACATTCGCAAAGCCTGCGGGCCAAAGTCCGCCGATAGCTCGTTGTATTTGAAGTCAAGCGAATCTTTGTCGAGTTTGAAACGGTAGTTCAGGTCCAGATATTGGCTGGGAGAAGCGTTAATGCGTCCGACATAATCGCTGAAGCGGCCGCTTTGTTCTTCGCTGGTATTAAAGCTGCTGTTATCGTCAAAGTTATAACTTTGGGCGATAAAGGCCGAGGTCCGGCCGGTGCGGTTGCCGTATGCGCTCCAGTTCAAGCCGTAGCTGATGCGGCTGCCGGTATCGTTGCGGTCATAACCGGCATAACGGTCAATATCCAATATGTTGGTATCGTCCAGCTCAACGTCCTGACTGTCATCGTTGGGGATTTTGTTCAGCTTATTGCCGCCGGTCGGTGCGGCAACGGCGACGATTGTGGGTTCCAAAATCTGACGGGAGGTTTCCGTTGCCCGAATAAACGGCAGTTTCCATTCCAGACCTAATTGCGGGAAGACACGGGCTACGCCGCCGTCAAAAGTTTCGCCTTTGGCATTTTTGTAATCGTCAATGTTATACAAGTCTGATTTTACGGAAGCAATCATACGGTATTTTTCGCCGTATTCGCTGGTATAAGGCAAAACCCAGGAGTTGATCATTGAAATCCGCTGGCTGGAGTTGTCTTCATCACGGCTGATGACTGCGCCGTTGAACGTGTTTTTATTATAAGCGCCGTAAGGGCCGACATCGCCGATGTTTTCATAGTTGAACCAAGGCATAATCAGCGGTTTGTCAACGGCTTTGAGGTCATAACTCAGAAGCTTGTAGCTGTAGGCCTCGATTGCGGCGTAATTACGGTAGTCAAAACCCTGCAGTTTGGCGCTGGAGGTCAGCCAGGCATCATCTTTTTTGGGCAGGGACATATCTTTGAGGTATACGTCGTCCGAGGCATAATTGATATCCAGATCCCCGACCCAGAAATCATTTACTTCATAGCGGCCGGTCATGAACAAGCTGCCGCGCTGGCGGTCATCATCGCTGTCTTTCAGATAGGTTCCGGTTGCATTAATCTCTCCGCGGGTAAAATACTGGCGGTAAGCGCCGCTTTGCACGATACCGTGGTCGCTGCTCAGAATCGGCGAGTATAACAGGTTCTGATTGGGTGAGATGTCCCAGAAGTATTTGGGCTGGATAGCCGCGCCGAGATAAGAGTTGCTGCGGAAGCTCGGCATCAGAAAACCGCTGCGGCTTTTTACCGTCGGGTCAGGATGAGAGAAAAACGGCGTGTAAAATACCGGAACGCCTTTGATCTCGATGGTGGCGTTTTGGTAGTTGACATTCTGGGCTTCGGCATCATGCTGGACTTTGGTTGCTTTTATCTGCCAGAGCGGGTCTTTGCCGGTGCAGACGTCACAGGGCGTGTAGATGGCATTGTTCATGACTTTGTTGTCTTTAGCCAGCCGGCGGAATTTTGTGGCAGCAATTCTTGCTTTGTTTTGCATAATGACTTTAATGTTCTTCATGGACCCCTGAGTCATTTGGTCTGTCAGTTCCACGTAATCGGAAAAGACGACGCTGCCGTCTTTTTCAACCAGAATAACGTTGCCGGTTGCCGTTACAATGTCTTCTTTCTGGTTGTAAATGACTTTATCGGCAATCAGGGTCAAATTGTCCCGCATGATGTTGACGTTGCCGGAAGCTGTTACAATCTGCATTTCCTGATTGTTTTCGACCTCATCGGCGCTGAAGTGGATTTCTTTGTCTTCCGTATTTTTTGTTTCTGCCGGAGCAGGAAGAACCGATGTCATATTCAGCTTCGGGTCAATGTCTGCTTTGTATTTTTTTGTTATTTTAGTAATTTTGGTACCGGCATCTTTTTTTAAAAAATCAGTAACTGCAAAAGCTGAATTTGCAGCAAGAGATCCGGCAATCAGTCCGCTTATAAGCAACAGGCTTTTTTTAAACATCAGCAATCTCCGGCGGCCGGCGGCGTTTGGCAAACATTCCGGGGGTATAAAACAAAAGCAGGTAGACGCAGACGATGAACGGAAGAATCAGGTTTATGTACATTAAAGGCAGCAGGCTGAGTTTTTTGGCCGCCAGATTGCCAAAAGACAAGTCAAAAGCCTGCAGCAAGACCATGGCAACAATGCTGACCGAAATAATCCGGCTCTGGCCGCGGCGGTTGAAGTTGCCGACAAGCAGGCCGGTGCAAGCCAGCAAGGCAAAAACAATGTTGTAAAAAGGATTGATAATGCGGCGGTGGCCTTCAACAACATAACGGCGTTGTTCTTTGGGCGTCAGGCCGGGGTCATTTTGGGCATTTAACAGTTCAAAGAAGCCTTTTTCCCGAGCGCTGGTGTCTTTGTTTTTTTTGCTGCCGCTCAGGCCGAAGTCAACAGAGTAGCGTTCAAAAGCCAAAGAAGAAAAACGGAAGCCGTTTTGGCTGAGTTCCTGTCGAGAGCCATTGACCATAATAATTCTCGGCCCTTTGTCGGTGTAGGCAACGCGTCCTTTTTCTGCGGAAAGCGTGGTTTTGTTTTGAGGGTCGCGTTCATCATTAACCAGAATGCCGGATATGGAGCCGTCTTTTTCATGAGATGTAATAAAAACAGTCAGGCCGTTTTGGAGTTCGGTAAACTCGCCTTCGCGGAACATCAGGTGAGAAACGTCATTTTTTATCTGCCATTCCAGTTCGTTAAAGGCTTTTTCGGCCATCGGGATTCCGTAATTGTAGGCATAAAGGTTGATAAAATATAAAAAAGCGCCGATAATCAGAGCCGGTTTTGCGCCCTGCCAAGGGCTGATGCCGGCGGATTTGATGACGACAAGTTCGCGGTCACCGAGCATCCGGTTATAAACAAACAAGACGGCGACAAAAGCGCAAATCGGCGACAACAACACAAAAAGCCGCGGCATAAGCAGGGAGGTGAGCTTTACAAACAAACCGACGGGAATGCCTTTGTTGGTGATTAAATCTACAAAGCGCAAGGACTGCGTCAGCCAGAGAATGGAGAGCAGTGAAAAAGTTACCAGAAGAAACCCGATAAAAATTTGTTTTACTATGTAGCGGTTCAGTTTTTTCATAAGCGAGATTATAAACAAAATTATTAATAAAAAAACAACTTTTTTATCTTTTTTGCCTGTTTTCGGGTTTTTTTAGCTTTTATCGGAAACTTTTTCGGGCAGGCGGTTATAAATCAGCCCGCTCAGCCGTTCCGGAAGAATCGAAACCAGCCATGCGGCGAATCTGAGCGGCCACGGAAAAGCAATCAGGCCGATGTTTTTTTCAAGGCGGGCGGCAATGATTGCGGCGGCTTTGTCGGCCTGCATGAAAAAAGGCATCGGACAGGTGTTTTTGTCGGTGATGCGGGATTTTACGAATCCGGGGCAGATAACGCTGACATTAATGCCGAACGGTTTTAACTGTCCGCGCAGAGCCGCGCCCCAAGCCTTTACGCAGGCTTTGGAGGCAGAATAGGACGGGCAGGCCGGCAAGCCGTGGTATCCGGCAATCGAACTGACAATAGCAATGCTTTTGTTATCGTTTTTATATAATTCGCAACCGATGTCACCAAGATATTTCCGGCTGAAAGGGTTGCGGAAAAAAGCTTTCTTTTTGGCTTTGGTACGGGCAATGAACTGATCCAGCGACGAATTGGCATTGTCTTTCTGGCTGAGCAGGCGTTCGCGGCGGGCTTTGTAGATGTCTATGGCCGGAAGAACGGTGTTGATGACGCCGAAGACGTTGGTGTTGAACGTATTGTAAATATTTTCTTCGGTTTCGGTGACGGAAGAAACGCCGGCATTGGCAATTATCAGATTGATATCTGCGATTTTTTCACATTCGTTCAGCCAGTTTTTGACTTGTTCGCGGTCGGTAACGTCAATGATTGCGGCATAGACCGTTGTTCCGAATTTTTGGCAGAGAACGCGGGTTTCGTTAAGCCGGTCGGCATTGCGGCCGCAGATAAAAAGGTTTTTGGCGCCGTTTCGGGCATAATGAACGGCGAGAGCCTGTCCAATGCCGCTGCTGGCACCGGTTATCAATATATTTTGGCCTTTTTTTAACATGTCTTCCTCAAAAAGTAAAAGCTTGTTAATGATTGTTAGTATATATTTATTAAAAAAGTTTATATAGGAGATTATATTTTGAATATATCCAGTATGACCGGTTTTGCAAGAAAGAACGGGAATTATTCCGGCGGTGCGGAAGAGTATTCATGGGTTTGGGAAGTAAAGTCCGTAAACGGCAAAGGCTTGGATTTGAAAGCCAAACTGCCGCCGAAGTTTGAGGCGCTGGGCGTTGTTTTGAAAAATACCGCGGCAGAGGTTTTGAACCGCGGAAACATCAGCGCTTTTTTGGAGTTTTCTTCAGACGGAGAGGTGCAAAAAGTCAGGATTAACCACGATTTGTTAAGAGAACTGGCAACGGTTGCAACGAATTTGTATGACGGCAGCGGCGGAAAGCTGGAAAAGCCGTCTGCTTCCGCGCTTCTCGGGATTAAAGGCGTGGTGGAAACGGATGATTATGCGGCAGACGAAGAAGAGCAGAAAAAGCTTGAACAGGCTTTGCTGTCTTCTTTTGCCGGTGCCTGTCGTTTGCTGAAAGAAGCCCGCGAATCGGAAGGAAGCAAAGTAAAGGAGATTTTGACGGATATTCTGGTGCAAATAAAAGAAACGGCGGCCAAAGCCGAAAATCTTGCCGCAGGGCTGCCGGAAATTTTGAAGCAAAAGCTTAAGGAACAAATTGCAGCTTTGCTTGAACCGTCGGAGGAAATTGGCGAAGAGCGTCTGGCGCAGGAAGTGGTTTTGCTGGTGAACCGCAGTGACGTGCGGGAAGAACTTGACCGGCTGAAGGCGCATATTCGGGCTGCGGAAGAAATGCTGGCACAAGGCGGCACAATCGGGCGGCGGCTGGATTTTTTGTGTCAGGAATTGAATCGGGAGGCGAACACCCTGTGTTCCAAGTCTGCCGATGTTGATTTGACGAATCTGGGAATGAACTTGAAAGTTCTGATTGAGCAGTTTCGGGAACAAGTGCAAAATATTGAGTGAGGTAAAAATGTCTGAGGTTATTGAAAAGTTAAAACAGGTTCGCAAAGGGGCGATGTTTATTATCGAAGGGCCGTCGGGAATCGGAAAAGGAACGGTGGTCAAAGAGCTGCTGAAACGGGACAGCAACATCAAATTCTCGGTTTCGGTCACAACGCGCGAAAAACGGGTTGGCGAACAGGACGGCGTGGATTATTATTTTATTAATGACCAGCAGTATGATGAGTTTTTGGCACAGGACGCTTTTTATGAATATGTCAATTCGCAATACGGCCCGCGTTACGGGACGCTGCGGTCGGAAGTTGACAGTTTTATCAATGTCGGACAAGACGTTTTGTTTGACATGGACTGGCTGGGAGCACGCCAGATGCGTGAGAAAGCCGGCGATGATGTGGTGACGATTTATCTTTTGCCGCCGTCAATCAAAGTTTTGCGCGAGCGGCTGGAAAAACGCGGAACGGATTCCAAAGAAACGATTGAAAAAAGAATGAACGTGCTGTTGGACAAGATGAGCCATTGGAACGAATTTGATTATGTTATTGTCAATGAGAATCTGGAAGACACCGTTTTTAAAATTCAAAAAATTATTTCCGGCGAGAGAATGAAGCGGGTTCGTCAGATTGGTCTGCCGGGGTTTGTTAAAGAACTGGTTGCCGAAGTAAAAGAAGGGAAGTAAGTAAGCTTCTTATTTGTCTTCTTCTTCGTCTTCCGGCGGAATATAAGCTTTAATCTGCTGCCGTTGTTCGGGCTTCATAACCTTATAGACAGCGGCGGCATTTTTTTCGGCGCCGGCAACTTTAAGAAAAATGGCTTGCTGATAGAGGTTGAAGGCATGAACCAGATCTTGCGGAATGCCAATGCCGCGGGCATTCATCCAAGCATAAATTTCAACCGCGTGCGGATTATTTTCGGCAACGCGAAGCAATATTTCATCCAGTTCCACCGGCGTAACACGGTTTTCCTTAATGGCGAGGACGGCGTTGTCCCATTTGCGCTGGCGGGCAATACGGGCTTCTTCTTCTATTTTATATTTGTCAACCAACGGAATTTGATAAGGCGTGATTTTGGGGTCTTCCGCTTTGATCGCCAGTGGAATTTCGGTTATGCCGTCTTCAATCAGAACATCGGGAATCTTGCGGTTTTTAACATAAAGCGGCAGGTAACCCTCGTTGTCGGATTTTACCAGATCACGGTAAATCTCGTCCAAACTGGTGCTGTGCGCCGGTTTGACGAACAAAAAGGCGAGAAGTGTAAAAAATGCCAGCTTTTTCATTTTCTTTGTGTCTTTTTCCTTAATTTTATTGTAATACTACTCAAGACTTGTTACATATTAAAGCAATATTTATGGCTTATAAACAAGGCGCAATATGATTTTATCCGGTTGTCGGGAGGCAAAATGAAAAAAATTTATAATTCAATTACGGAAATGGTGGGGCATACGCCGCTGCTGAAATTGTCCCGTCTGGCAAAAAAACATAAGCTGAAAGCAAAGCTTTTGGGAAAATGCGAGGCGTATAATCCGGTTTTTTCGGTCAAAGACCGTGTGGCCAAGCAAATGTTGGAAAATGCCGAAAAATCAGGTCCGGTGACCGAGGATACGGTTTTTGTGGAGGCAACGTCCGGCAATACCGGCATTGCTTTGGCGGCAATGTGTGCGGCCAAAGGCTATAAGCTGGTGATTACCATGCCGGAGAATATGTCAAAAGAACGGATTATGCTGATGCGGCTGTTCGGAGCCGAGGTTATTCTGACGCCGGCAGAAGACGGAATGTCCGGCGCTATTGCCAAGGCCGATATGCTGGCAGAAAAAAATCCGAACGTGGTTTTGTTGCGTCAGTTTGAGAATCCGGCGAATCCGGAAGCGCATAAACTTGGGACCGGCATTGAGATCTTTGAAGATACCGGCGGGGAGGTTGATGCCGTCGTTATTGCGGTCGGAACGTCCGGAACGCTGAACGGCGTTGCTTCGACATTGAAAAGTTATAATCCTGATTTGTATGTGGTGGCGGTTGAGCCGAAAAACAGTGCGGTTTTGACCGGAGGAGACAAAGGTATTCACAAAATTCCGGGGATTGGCGCCGGATTTGTGCCGGTGTTTTATGATGCCTCGCTGGTTGATGAAGTTTTTGACATTGCCGATGAAGCTGCGGCGTCTATGGCCAGAGAATGTGCGCAGACAGAGGGGCTGCCGGTCGGAATTTCTGCCGGTGCGGCGCTTTCTGCCGCCGTGGAACTCGGCCAGCGGGACGAGATGAGAGGCAAGACGATTGTTGTTGTTCTGCCTGACGCGGCCGAACGTTATCTTTCAACAGGATTATTGGATCAGGACTGAAAAATTATGTTGTTTAATAAAGTTGCGATTATCGGTGTCGGATTAATCGGCTCTTCTTTGGCGCGGGTTATCCGTCATAATCATCTGGCAAAAATTATTACCGGCTTTGACAATAATCCGGAATATCTTCGCAAGGCCAAAGAAATCGGCGTTATTGACGAAGCCGCCGAAAACGCTGCCGGTGCGGCTGCCGAGGCCGATCTGGTGGTTTTGGCCACGCCGGTCGGGGCGTATGGCGCGATTAGCGCAAAAATTGTGCCGGTGATGAAAAAAGGCGCGGTGATTACGGATGTCGGTTCGGTCAAAAAATATGCCGCGGCGGAAATCGAGAAGCATATTCCGTCCGGAAGCGGGATTATTTATGTTCCCGGACATCCGGTTGCCGGTACCGAAAAGTCTGGTCCCGAAGCCGGATTTTTGGAATTGTTTGAAGGGCGCTGGTGCATCTTGACCCCCGGAAAATTTGCCACGCCGGAAGCGACGGCAAAAGTTTCGGCGATGTGGCAGGCGGCAAAGATGAAAATTGACACCATGACACCGGATCATCATGACAAGGTGATGGCGGCGGTTTCGCACCTTCCGCACCTGATTGCTTTTTCCATTGTCGGGACGGTGGCCGATTTGGAAGGCTATGAAAAACAGGAAATTATCAAGTATTCGGCTTCCGGTTTTCGGGATTTTACCCGTATTGCCGGTTCTGACCCGACAATGTGGCGGGATATTCTGCTGAATAACAAAGAGACTATTCTGGAGCTGATTCAACGTTTTGTCGAGGATTTGATTGCCCTGCAGCGCAATATCCGCTGGGACGAGGGAGATAAGCTGTTTGAGCTTTTTTCGCGGACGCAGAAAATTCGCAAAGAGGTTATTGAAGCCAAGCAGGATCAGCCGGAAATCGAAAAGAAAATTCTGGCCGAACTTAACCGTGAGAATAGTCTTGATAAATAAGAGATTATTTTATATTCTGAACAGAAATGAACTAATGATTGGATAAAAATGAACCCGCAGTCTATTCTTGGAAAATATTTGACCAAACAGATTATTTACAATTTTTTGGCCGTTTTGTTGATGGTTATGGGAATTGTCATGCTGTTTGAAGTGGTTGAGCTGCTGCGCCGCGCTTCGGGACGTGATGACGCTTCTTTCGGTTTTATTATGCAGATGGCTTTTACCAAGCTGCCCAAAACGGTTGAGATGGTTTTTCCGTTTGTGATGATGATTGCGGCGATGATTACGTTCTGGAAGCTCAGCAAAAGCAATGAGTTTGTGATTATTCGCAGTGCCGGCGTTTCTATCTGGGGATTTTTGGCGCCGGTTTTGCTGGCGACTTTTTTGATCGGTGTGGTGAATGTGACGGTTGTGAATCCGATTTCCGCCCGAATGAATGAGTTGTACGAGACGTTGGATTACCGTTTTAAGACCCGTAATCCCAAAGCGGTTTTGTTTTCCGAAAAAGGGTTGTGGCTGCGGGAAGCGATTGCGGCCGACAAGTTTCTTTATTTGCAGGCAAAATCCGTGCGTCAGGAGCAAAACAGCCTTTTTTTACGCGGCGTGACGATTTTGGAAATGAACAGGGAATCGCAGAATCTGCGACGGGTAGAAGCTTATGCCGCCAATCTGAAAGGCGATGAGTTTGAGCTGATTAACGTGAAAGTTTATGAACCCGGAAAGCCGACGCTGTCTTTGGACAAGGTTATGTACAAGACAACGTTGACAATTGAGCGGATTAAAGAAAATTTTGTAGAGCCGGAATCTATTTCTTTTTGGGATTTGCCTGATACCATACGTTTTTATGAAATGTCAGGCTTTTCGGCGCAAAAGCACTGGCTGCGTTATCTTTCCCTGCTGGCTTCGCCCTTTTTGCTCTGTTCCATGGTTCTTGTTGCCGCCGTTTTTGCCCTGCGTCCGAACAACCGGCGGGGCGGGGTGATGTATCTGATTGTCGGCGGCCTTTCCACCGGTTTTATTGTCTACTTCATGTCGCAAGTCATTTATGCCTTTGGGGTCAACAATGTTATCCCCGGTTTTTTGGCGGTTTGGACGCCGGCGTTAATTGTGATGATGATTAGTGTGTCGGTTCTCCTCCATCTCGAAGACGGGTAAAAAACGCGTATAATGGCCGACTAATACAGATTTAGCGGGCTGGAGAAATGCTCATGTACCTCTATGTACACTCCGCTTTCTCCACCCTAAAATCTTATTATTCGGCTCATTCTCCGCGTTTTTTACAGCGGCCTGAAGGGGCGCTTGGAATAGAGAAAATTGAGGCTAAGTCATGTATGTCTTTATACACTCCTGTTGCCGGAGTTGCTTTTCTCTTTCTTATTTCCACCCTCTTTTGTTGCCGCTTTTCT
Source organism: uncultured Pseudomonadota bacterium (assembly GCA_902495305.1). Taxonomy (GTDB): domain Bacteria; phylum Pseudomonadota; class Alphaproteobacteria; order RF32; family CAG-239; genus MGBC133411. The sequence continues at coordinate 61,707 of CABUWG010000004.1, forward strand.
TATTTTATTTTCCGGTTTTGATTTTTTCATATAGTTGGTTATTTCTTTTCGCTACTTTTGTCATGCTACAAAAGTAGCCCAAAAAAGCTAGCCCGCTCTCGCTTTCTAAGCTTTCAAGAAAAAGGCCGGGAGGCCGGCAGCCACAAACGTCGCTACGCTCCACTATATAGTGCTTCAATTTTACCTCTTTTTCTCAAAAGCTAAGAAGTTGCTCGCGAAGGGCAAATCAACTTAGGCATCTAGGCTCGCAGTGG